>JAJQGZ010000091.1 GCA_021200075.1 Clostridiales bacterium
ATGTCCTCGGACATTTTGTAAACCATGTTACCATATCCGACATATTATCCGCTCGAAATAAACGGCAAACTGTGTTCGTCATTATTTCCTAAAATTACTGCCTCTTCAAAAACTCATCCGCTAACTTTTTATATGCAAAGCTCGGTTTTGAATACTTTTCATAATATAATATCGGCTTGCCGAAGCTCGGAGCTTCCGCCAATTTAACGCTTCTGGGTATCATCGTCTTGTATGCTTTGCCCGAAAAATAGCTTTCAACTTCGTCGATTACCTGTTGTGTAAGCTTTAAACGGCTGTCATACATTGTAAAAAGCACTCCCTCAAGCTCCAAGCTCGAATTATAATGCTGTTTTACAGTCCTGACTGTGGAAACGAGCTGGCTCAAGCCCTCAAGCGCATAGTATTCGCACTGGAGCGGTACAATCAAAGTATCGGATGCCGTGAGAGAATTAAGACTGAGCAGTCCCAAGCTCGGCGGACAGTCAATTATTATGTAATTATAATCCATTATAATTGGCGCAAGTGCCTTTCTGAGTACGGAAAATCTGTTTTCGCTCTCCGCAAGCTCCAATTCGGCACCTGCCAAATTCATATTTGCAGGCAAAACAGAGAGGTTTTTAAACTCGGTTTGCAAAATAGCGTCCTTTGAGGAAGCACCGTCAATCAATAAATCATAGGTGGAAAGCTCAATTGAAGCCTTGTCGATACCGACGCCGCTTGTTGTATTGCCCTGCGGGTCTGCATCAACAAGCAGAGTTTTTTTACCCTTTGTTCCCAATGCGGCGGCAAAATTGACGCAGGTGGTGGTTTTGCCTACTCCGCCTTTCTGATTAAATATAGATACGGTTTTGCCCATAGATGTACCTCCGATGCCTTGCTTAATTCTTGCTAATTATACTACATGTTATCTTTTGTTACAAGTAGTTTCACGTGAAACTATCCGATTATTTTTCGATTTTAGTGTTTCGCAATTAGTATATATACAATATATTGATATTTTTGTTTCACGGTAAACAGGCAAAATAAAAAATGTTTCATATGAAACATTTTCATAAAGACATATTAATATAAATTATCCCATAAATGCGGAAGAAACAAGCTTGCGCCCGTTTCTTCCGCGTGATGAAAAGAGGAGAAATATGTTAAAACGGTTTCCCGTTTTAAGCAGAGTCATTGCGCTTTCGTGCTTCCTTGGGTATTCTTACCCTGTATACGATATAATCGTCTGTTTCCGTTTTGTCCGATTCTGCGTCAATGTCCGCTTCTTTCATTGTGGCGATAGCCTTGTCCACAGTATTGACGAAAATCCTGATGTCCTTGAATATTTTGATAACATTTTTCTTTGGTTCAACCCTTTTGTCGGTCAAGGTGTCTATATAAGCCTCGGTCTGCTCGACATTCAAGTGCCTGTCCGTAACCGTTTTAAGAGCAAGCCACATATCCTTTTCGCTGTCAAGCCGAAGCAAAGCCCTTGCGTGCCTTTCGGTCAGACCCTCTTTTTGAATATAATATCTGACATCGGCAGGAAGTCGGAGCAGTCTCAGCTTGTTAGAAAGTGCTGATTGGCTTTTTCCGAGCTTTTTTGCCACTTGCTCCTGTGTTAAGCCGAAGTGATTTATCAAATGTCCGATTGCCTGAGCTTCTTCAAAAAATTCAAGATTACTACGCTGTATATTTTCAAGAATGGAGAAAACTGCGCTGTCCTCGTAATCACAGGCAATGATAATGTAGGGTACGGTTTGCAGATTTGCGAGAATAGAGGCACGAATCCTGCGTTCTCCGGCGACAATCTCGTAATAATCGCTATTATTAATCTGCCTGCATAAGAGCGGCTGAAGAACTCCGTTTTCCTTTATCGAATCGGCAAGGAAGAGCATTTTCTCGCTTTTAAACTGTTTTCTCAGCTGATAAGGATTCGGGAGAAGCTTTTCGGTAGGTATCTCAACGATTGTTTGTTCCACTCACCTCATCTCCTTGATTAAACTATAGCACATAATCATAAAAAAATAAAGGATTTCTCGTCGAGAGAAATCCTTGTTTACCGACATCTATTTACATTATTATAACGGCTTGGTATCTATTTTTTTAGACTTCCTGGGGTATTTTGACGGAGTTTGCGATATTTTCCTAATAATTATTATACTGCGTGCATCGCCGTTAGAGAGATTATATTCATCAGCCTTAGCAAGCTCGCCGCCGAGAACCTTAATTGCGTTTCGTGCGTCCTTTAATTCCTGCATACCCGAAGAGCCTTTGAGCGCAATGAATAATCCGCCGACCTTGGTAAACGGTAGGCAATATTCGCACAGCACATTGAGGGGAGCGACCGCTCTTGCGGTGGAATAGTCATACTTTTCCCTGTATTCATCGTCCCTGCCGAGGATTTCCGCTCTCTCGTGTACACGGGGGCGCAACAAGCCCCATATTGTTGAGTACATCCTTTGAAAAGCCTATTCTCTTACCGGAGCTGTCAATAAAATTAACCTCAAGCTCAGGATTGGCAATGAGCAGGGGGAAGCCCGGGGAAGCCTGCGCCGGTACCCACATCCACAAGCTTTTCGTTCTCTTAAAATGAAACATATTTCATAATATAAAGACAATCTATAAAATACTTTATAACTATTTCATCGGGGTCTGTTGTGGCGGTCAAGTTAAAATATTCATTCCAGCGGACAAGCCTTTCCGCATATGTATCAAAACGGTCTGCGCCGTATTGCCCGAGGTCAACGCCTATAGCGTTTGCCTCTTTCAAGAGTAATTCATAATTTATCATTCTTATTTTTTGCCTCCAAGATAATGTTAAGGGCGGCGACATCCGCAGGATTAACTCCGCTTATTCTGCTTGCCTGACCGAGATTTTGCGGTCTTATCTTTGCAAACTTCTCAACGGCTTCAAGCCTCAAGCCTTTAAGCGCATGGTAATCTATATCCGACGGTATTTTTTTGCCCTCAATTCGTCTCATTTCTTTAATCTGCTGTTCCTGCCTTGCGATATATCCCTCATATTTGACGGAAATCTCCACCTGTTCAAACACATCGTCGTCATAATCGGGCCTGTCAGTGTCAATATCGGCGAGAGCCGAATATGTAACGCTCGGTCTTCTGAGCAGTTCAATCATTTTACAACCCTTTTTGAGCGGTGTTTCGCCGCAGCGTGCAAGAATTTCCTGTAGCTCATCGGAAAGGGGAACGGATTTATTTTCAATTCTTCGCCTTTCGGCTTTGATATTTTCTTCCTTTAATAAAAATTTACCATATCTTTCGCCCGAAATCAAGCCTATTTTATAACCTGTCGGGGTAAGTCTTGCGTCCGCATTGTCCTGGCGGAGAACAAGCCGGTACTCGCTTCGGCTCGTCATCATTCGGTAAGGGTCGGTACAGCCCTTTGTAACAAGGTCGTCGATAAGCGTTCCGATGTACGAACCGCCACGGTCGAGAATCAGCGGTTCCTCTCCCTTGATTTTGAGCGCCGCATTTATTCCGGCTACAAGTCCCTGCGCCGCCGCTTCCTCGTATCCGCTCGAGCCGTTAAACTGCCCTGCGCCGTAAAGCCCCGATAAATCGTTAAATTCGAGAGTGGATTTGAGTGCGGTAGGGTCAACGCAGTCATATTCGATTGCGTAAGCCGTCCTCATAATCTGTGCATTTTCAAGCCCGGGAATCGTGTGGATAAAATTAATCTGCACATCCTCGGGGAGTGAGGACGACAACCCTTGCAGGTACATCTCCTCGGTGTTAAGTCCGCACGGCTCTATAAAAAGCTGGTGCCTTTCCTTGTCGGAAAAGCGGACTATTTTATCCTCAAACGACGGGCAGTAGCGAGGCCCTTTGCCCTCAATCTTGCCCGAATACATCGGGCTTCTGTCCAGACTGTCAAGGGTAATTTTCTTGGTGTTTTCGTTTGTATATGTAATGTAGCAGTTTACTTTATTTTCTGGCGGAGTTTCGGTTTCAAAGCTAAACGGCACCGTGCTTTCGTCGCCGGGCTGAACCTCGGTTTTTGAAAAATCAATCGAGCGTTTGTTTACCCTCGACGGCGTACCGGTCTTAAATCTGCGAAGCGGAATATTCAGCTTTTTAAGAGATTCGGCAAGAGCCGTTGCAGGGAACATTCCGTCAGGCCCGCTTTCGTATGAAACATCGCCGATGTATACACGACCGCCGAGGAAAGTGCCTGTTGTGATTATCACCACCTTGGCAGTGAACACCGCTTCCAGCTTAGTTTTCACCTGCCACTCTCCGTTGTCGTTTCTTGCAAGGTCAACTATTTCGCCCTGCCTGATGTCCAAATTTTCCTGCAATTCAAGGGTGTGTTTCATACCGGCGGAGTATTCCCGTCTGTCAATCTGCGCTCTGAGTGAATGAACCGCCGGGCCTTTGCCCAAATTGAGCATCCTCGACTGGAGCGAATATTTATCCGCCGCCTTTCCCATTTCACCGCCGAGTGCGTCAATCTCTCTTACAAGATGACCCTTAGATGTTCCGCCGATTGACGGACTGCACGGCATATTGCCTACCCAATCCAAATTTATGGTAAACACCGCTGTTTTACAGCCGAGTCTCGCTGAGGCAAGGCACGCTTCAATCCCTGCGTGTCCTGCGCCGATTACTATAATATCATATTCTCCTGCCTGATATTCCATTTGCTCACCAACCGTTTGCTATTTGCCTACGCAGAATTTGCTGAAAATATTGTTGACCACTTCTTCGCTCGCTTTTTGACCGGTGAGGGATAGAAGCTCGTCAACCGCACTGTCAATCATCACATTGACGGCATCGTAGGTTATGCCGATTTTTGCGCCGTCAAGTGCCTGAATTATATTATCGTATGCCTTTTGAACGCATTGCTTTTGCCTTGAATTTGCAAGCATAGGTCTTGAGGAGTCAAAATTCGCCGTTCCGATTACACGTTCGATTGCTTCTTCAAGCTCCTTTGCGCCGGTGCGGTTTTTGGCGCTCATAAAGATGATTTCGTCAAAGCTTTCTTTTATTATGTCTAAATTGATTTTTTCATCAAGGTCGTTTTTTTTTATAAC
>JAJQGZ010000139.1 GCA_021200075.1 Clostridiales bacterium
CAAATGAATATCATATAATCGCCGCAGGAAGCTTGCTCGGTACACTTCTTGTACAGCCGAAATCTTATCCTGTGGGGCAAATCAATTTGCTTAATGTATATCCGCTGACCTTTGATGAATTTTTGGAAGCAGTTGACGGCGGATTATATAGTTACTATTCGTCAATAAAAAAAGACTGCCAAATTGAGGAGATATTTCATAACCGTTTAACGGACGCTTATAATAATTATCTTATCATAGGCGGTATGCCGGAATGTGTTTCTTCCTGGATTAAAGATAAAAACCCTGCTGAAATTACAAGAATACAAAACGAGCTTGTTGAAGTTTATGAAAATGATTTTTCAAAGCATAACGGCAAAGTTAACAGCGGCAGAATACTTATGGTTTTTCGCAGTATAGTGTCCCAACTCGCCAAAGAAAATGAAAAGTTTATTTACGGTGCGGTAAGAAAGGGCGCTCGGGCGAGGGAATTTGAAGAAGCTATTGAACGGCTTGTATCCGCAGGTATGATTAACAGAGTTTACAATGTCACTAAAGCTGAGCATCCGCTTCCTGTCTTTGAGAGATTAGATTCATTCAAGCTCTTTATGTTTGATACGGGACTGTTAAAGCATATGGCAGGCATTGACAACAGTGCTGTGTTGTTGAAAAGCGATTATCAATTCAAAGGTGCTTTAACCGAAAATTTTGTTTTTCAGCAAATAAAAGGTATATTTGATGTTGAGCCTCATTATTTTTCAAAAGACGGTAAATTTGAAATTGACTGTATTATTCAAAATAAAACGGAAATTATCCCTGTAGAAATTAAGGGCGAGGAAAGTAAAAAAGCAAGCTCATTTAAAAATTATGTTGAAAAAAATGAGCAGTCAAATGCAATTCGTTTTTCTAAAATGAATTATAAAAAAGACGGAGCTTTTACCAATATACCGCTTTATTTGGCAGGAAGAATAAAAGATTTTCTGTAAAATATGAGTTTAAAAAATTTTGATTGTCCTTTTAATGGATTTTATTTTTTAAACTAATTGCAAAAGCAAGTTATCGGGTATGATTACTACATACGATGACTTGCTTTTTTCTTATATATCCGATTGCCGATTGATATTTTCCTCCCTGTCTTCATATATAAAAACGGTGATAGAATGAAAAAGGCAGGGACAAAAAAGCTGAAAAAAGACAAAGCCAAGAAAGAGCCGTTTGATTATTATTTCAGCAAACCGAGAATTGAGATGAACGGCAGTGAATGCCTTGTGGACGGTCTTGACGGGATAATCGAATACTCCGACAAAAAAATACAGGTGAGCCTCGGCAGTCAGTTCATCACATTTTATGGAGATGATTTGCGGATAAACTCCTTTACCCGTGAGGGTGCGATTGTCGAGGGAAATATAATGTCTACGGAGTTTTCCTCCTGATACGGATTTTCAGACTGCTTGCAGGATTTGTAAAATTCAAATTTTACGGCGACTTTTACGAGGATTTCATAAACGACTGCTTTGAAAAGGGTGTTAATATAAAAAATATTTCGCTTTGCGACGGCGGATTTACTGTCGAATGTTCAATCAAAGTGTACAAAAGGCTTCACTGTATTGCTTACCGCCGAGGCGGAAAGACGGTTGTTATCGAAAAAAGAGGACTTCCTTTCCTGCTCAAACCGCTGAGAAACCGAGCAGGATTTTTTAGTCGGAGCGGTCATATTTGCTTTTATAATATCTTTTTTAGAGGGCTTTGTATGGAATGTTGAAACAGTCGGCAACACTTCAGTCAGCGATACAGTCCTGCTTTCTTATCTTGAAAGCGGAAACCTTGCGAGGGGCGTGATGTGGAGCAGTATTGATACAGATAAGCTTGAATGGAACATTATGAGCGATTTTGACGATATTTCGTGGGTGCATATCAATCGCTCGGGCACAACCACAATTGTGGAGATTAACGAGGCGGTGACTGAGTCGAAAGCCGATGACGACAGTCTGAAAGGCGTTAAGGTTTTGCGAAAGGAGTTTGAAAGTGTTGCATACAGAAAGCAAAACCGTATTACGATTACCGATATAAAGGAATATAGAAAGCTGATTTTCTTCTCCGCTCAAATTCCGCTTTATTTCAATTTGCAGCAGGGCGATATTCAGGAGGAGCAGTCTGATATGCTGACGGTAAACGGTGTGGAGCTTCCTATCGGAATAATAACAAAAACGCAGAAATATCTTTCTTTTGAAGAATATAATTTAACCGACGACGAGCTTGAAAAGCTTGCGAAAAAAAGCTCCTCAACCTTGAAGAAGAGGAGCTTGACGGATATACAATGGTGAATAAATATCCCGTATATGAGATTGACGCCGACAAATGTACAGTCACCTGCGCATATGTCGTTCGTGTGGATGAGGATTAAAACAGCCGAATTATCCCTCATCAATCGGGTTTTTATTATCCTTTTTGGATTCCCTGTTATACTTTTTCTCGTACCTGGGATTTATGTAATCCTCAACAACCTTGCCGTCACGGATTCTTATAACCCTCTCGGCTTCCTTGGCAATCTCGTTGTCGTGAGTGATTACGACTACCGTTCTGCCCTCGTTTTTAAGCTCGTGCAAAATCGCCATAACCTCTTTTGTGGAGCGAGTGTCAAGGTTACCCGTAGGTTCGTCGGCAAGGATTACCGGTGGTTTTGCGGCAATCGCTCTTGCAATGGCAACTCTCTGCTGCTGACCGCCCGACATTTCGGCAGGCAGGTGGTGCATACGGGATTCAAGCCCGACACTTTTAAGCGCATCTTTGGAAATATCCTGCCTCTCGGATTTGTCCATTCCTCTGTATACAAGGGGAAGCTCGACATTTTCAAGCGCAGTGAGCGAGGAAATGAGGTTAAATCCCTGGAAGATAAAGCCTATCTGCTCGTTTCTGATAACGCTCATTTGGTCGTCCGTCAAATTGTCAACAAGTTTTCCATTAATATAATATTCTCCGCTTGTAGGAGTATCAAGCAGACCGAGCATATTCATAAGTGTGGATTTACCCGAACCCGACTGACCGATTATGGCAACAAACTCGCCCTCGTCAATGGTTATGGAAACGCCGCCAAGAGCGTTTACCTGGTTTTCGCCGGGGTTATATATTTTGTATACATCACGAACCTCTATGAGATGCATAAAATCACCTTCAATTTACAAATTGTATATTTTAATATTACAGGAGATAATTAAAAATGTCAAGAGAATAATTATTATAATATTGTAAACAATATAAAAGCGGTATTCAGCCGTATTTTAGTTTGTTTTGCGGAAGTGGAAAAATGAGCATAAGCAAGGACGATTACAGCAAAATGACAGATAAGGCAAGTCCCAATTTCCCAAAGCTGTTAAACTGCATTAAAGCATTTGTTTTCGGCGGAGGTATCTGCCTGTTTGGTCAGGTGCTGATAATTTTGTTTGAAAATGCCGGATTCAATGAAAAAAGAGGTGCAGGCGGCGACTTCTTCGGTATTGATAATTTTAACGGCGATACTGACCGGCGCAGGTGTGTTTGACAAAATCGCACGTCACGCAGGAGCCGGCACAATAGTCCCTATAACGGGATTTGCAAATTCCGTAGTGCCGCCTGCGCTTGAATTTCAGCACGAGGGATTTGTTTTCGGCACGGCGGCGCAGATGTTCACCATAGCCGGCCCCGTGATAGTGTACGGAATAGGTTCGTCGTTTTTGTACGGACTTATAATCTTTATTTTTAAACTGTATTGATTAAAGATGGCTCTGTAATAAATGTTGGTATGCGGTATTAGGGACGTTTATTTTTACCCAAATATGGCGGGCGGATGAAATCCGCCCCTACAAAACGCTCTTGTCTTATATACGTTTTTATAGCCTATGCTACAACCGAGTGAACCATATTTGTTCATTATTTTAATAACCCTGGAACAGTGAACATTCCATAGGGGGGGCGGATATCATCCGCCCGCATAAATTTACCCAAATATTTGGCAAAGAACCTTAAATGTTCAAAAGTATTTTAGGTATTAAAAAAGACTGCCGCAAACGGTTTAATCCGCACGGCAGTCTTGTTTTTTTATTCCTGACCGGAAATTTGTTTCCAGTGTATTTTACAGTAGTATTCTCCGTCAGTGGCGGGGTAATCCTCGTCGTCAACCCTCGCTTCGTTATAGCAGTCGTATTCGTCGTTGTACGCACATCTTATTGCGTCCTCTCCGCCCTCGGAAAACGACGGGATAAAAGCGTACAGGAATATGCAAAGCACGGCGAGAGTTATTACTGCGGGCGCCGCTTTGCCGTTGCTTTTTTCTGTAATCTTTTTAAATAGCTTTGCGGCGTCGAGCTTGTCGTTAATTGTTGATTTTTCAAACAGCTTCACAACAAGCTTTGCAAGCAAACAGCCGAGCAATGCGGAAACAACGCCGATTATCAAACCTCCCAAAACATCGCTTGCATAATGCACCATCAAATATACTCTGCTTCCCATTGTGCAAAGCGCAACGGCAGGGAAGAAATAAGCAATTTTCTTTTTATCGCTTTTGAAGCAGACAAACATTGCGGTTGCCATTTCAAAAGCCGCAGTTGTGTGACCGGACGGGAAAGAGTAATCCCCTTCGGAAAGTGCGCCTGCACCTATGTACCAAGCCCAGTATTCGGCATTGTCCTGCAAGGTGTTGTAAGGCCTTATACGCAGGAATGCCGGCTTCGCAACGACATTTGTTATCAGCGTACCGATGATTATTGCAAACAGCAGTGAAAAGCCGTATTTCCTTGTCCTCTTAAAGAAGCAGAGAACAATCGCCACAACCACCATAGGTATTACAAACGCTTCGTCGCCGAACACGGTAAAGAACTTTGCAACATATGTTAAAAATGTGCATTGCATCGAACCGAAAAATTCAAACACCCACATATCGAATGAATAAAAAATTTTATCCACCGAATCGCCGAGGGTCAGTAAAATCGGATTCATATAATCTCACTGCCTTTCATATTAAAAATCTTAAAAAATCAAAAACAATTATTCGTTTTCGGAATTTAAGGTACAGGGAAAAT
>JAJQGZ010000147.1 GCA_021200075.1 Clostridiales bacterium
GGATTCAATCGCTATGGATTTTTTAGATGTTCAACTTCATTTTACAATCGGCCACATATGATTTTTCATCCTTTTATGGGAAATGACAATCATATAAATTGAAACGGCGGTTATTACCGTACACACACCGTACCGGTAAAAATCGTCATTTTTTTTTTGAAAAACGCTTCGTCATTGCCAAACTGCAAAATCATTGCAATTTCAAGCGAGAGCAAAGAAATCATCGCCGAGATGAAATTGATTACTTTTAAAGCCGCTAAAACAGGATTGTGCGAGCTGCGGTATTTGACAAGATTTTTAATAGCTGCAATCACACGGTAAAATGTATACGCCGCCACAACATATATCAAATATCCGCCGTAGTGCGAACCATTGCCGTCTGTCACCGCCGATATGACTATGCCGGACAAAATAAAATTCATAAGCAAAAGCAAAATACCGAGTACGCAATACTTTTTCCACTGTGCGTTTTCTTTTTGTCTGAACTGACGAGCCTCGCTGAGTAGAATCAGGCAAAGCAGTATCAACAGTATATAATAGCACCCTAATGTTGCAAACCAATAGAAGCCGTAGGAAATGCCGCATATAATTTCCCAAACGGCGTAAAACAAATTAAGTATGAGCGATATAAGAAGAGACAGAGAGGCATTTGCCCACTCAATACATTTATAAATCAACGGATGTTTGCAATATCTTGAGCAGGATCATCGCAATCGGAAAGAATCCAGCGTTCAATAATCCCCATTATCCCCTTTATGTAAAACGAAAGCATATATTCACGCTTTTTTTCTGGGATATTATGACGCTTCAATATTTGATTAAGTATATCGCCGATTAACGAATTATACATTTTATCGGCTTGCATTACCTGCGGATTGCCGAGAACAACCTTTAATAATTTTCTGTTTTCCGACACAAATTTTAAATACGGCATCAAATATTCCGGCTTATCAAAAAGAGTTCCTCAAAAGACGCTGTAGCTATGCTCTGTTTAAACTCCGAAGCACTCTTTTCAAAGCACATAGAAAAACTTTTGTTGATATTTTCCACACATTCCGAGAGCAAATCGGCAACAGTTTCATAATGAAGATAGAAGGTAGAACGATTGACGCCTGCTTTTTTGCATATTTCCGTAACCGTTATATATTCAAAACTTTTCTTTTCCATAAGCTCCAAAAAAGCGTTATCCATTTTTCGGGCGGTATCGAAATATTTGCTTTGAGCCTTTGTCATATCGTTTTACCTCCTGATACATTAAATTGATTTAGTTTTCTCCGATTTCTTTTGCAAGCTCCATAATTTCAAATGCGTACTTGCGTTTGCCTTTTTCTCGGATTTTTTATAAAGAGGATAGTTTACCCCCCCATACCTATAAGCCCGATTATTTCGATAATTACTCCGAATATAAAGTTTGCTTTGGTAGCAGATCCTATAATCTGCATTGAAAGGCACATCCCAAATCCGGTAACCAACACCGTGATAATGCCGAATGTGTAACCGAAATTTTCGGCAGGTCTTTTAGCTTTTCGGTCGAGCTTTTTTAAGTGCGACGACCTTTGATGTGTCCTTGGGAGCATACTCGTTTGCGAGATTTTGAGCATAAATTTTGTCTGTGTTCATAGTTATGAACCTCCTTTGTTTTGATGATTTTATTATAGAAGATTCATTTTATAAACTGAACAGCACAAACATCAAAAGGCGTTGATTTTTATATTTTTTGTGTAATTATTAAAAAACAGCAACCGTGAAATTGCCGTTTTTAATACTTCAAATTTATATTATTATTTTATCATATAATACAATATAGTTCAACTTTCTCCGGGCGGGGTCGGCATTGAGCGTTTCCGGCAGGATTCGGTTACTAAAGGGCAGTGTTCTTCACAAAACTTTTTCATTTACTTTATTGACTTATCCGTTAAAACACTGTACAATGAGCCTTGTATATATCATAATATTAAAAAAACCATTGATTAAAATATCGGAGGTTTAAAATGGAAAATACAGAAAAATCACTTGAACAGCTTGTTACTTTGTGCAAAGGCAGAGGTTTTGTATATCCGGGTTCGGAAATTTACGGCGGACTTGCAAACACCTGGGATTTCGGCCCGCTCGGAGTTGAGCTTAAAGAAAATATCAAAAAAGCGTGGAGAAAGAAATTTATACAGGAAAATCCGTACAATGTAGGTCTTGACAGCGCTATTCTTATGAATCCGCAAACCTGGATTGCATCAGGACATCTGGGCGGTTTTTCAGACCCACTTATGGACTGTTGCGAATGCAAAACTAGGCACAGAGCCGACGACCTTATCGAAAGCTTTGACTCAACTAATGTTGCAGGCTGGAGCAACGAGGAAATGTCAGCTTATATAAAAGAGCATAACATCCCCTGCCCTAACTGCGGCGCCCATAATTTTACGGACATAAGGCAGTTTAATCTTATGTTCAAAACATTCCAGGGCGTTACGGAAGACGCAAAGGACGAAATATACCTCAGACCTGAAACGGCGCAGGGAATTTTTGTAAACTTTGCGAATGTACAAAGAACTACAAGAAAGAAAATTCCGTTCGGCGTTGCACAGGTGGGCAAATCGTTCAGAAATGAGATAACACCAGGTAAATTCATTTTCCGTGTTCGTGAATTTGAACAGATGGAGCTTGAATTTTTCTGCAAGCCGGGAACCGACCTTGAATGGTTTGACTACTGGAGAAGCTTTTGCCGTGACTGGCTGTATTCGCTCAACATCAGCAAGGATAATCTCCGTTTGCGTGACCACGACCAAGAGGAATTTTCGTTCTATTCAAAAGCGACAACAGACTTTGAATATAAATTCCCGTTCGGCTGGGGCGAGCTTTGGGGCATTGCCGACAGGACGGATTATGACCTCACACAGCACATCAACACAAGCGGAAAAAACCTTGAATATTTCGACCAGACAACCGGCGAAAAATATGTGCCTTATGTAATCGAGCCGTCGCTCGGTGTTGAGCGTCTCTTCCTTGCAATCATTACAGAAGCGTATGACGAGGAAATGCTCGATGCGGAGAAAAAAGACAAACGAGTTGTAATGCACTTCCACCCGGTTCTTGCTCCGTTCAAGGCGGCGGTGCTTCCGCTTTCCAAAAAGCTCAGCGAGCAGGCAACCGAAGTCTTCTCAAGGCTGGCTAAAAAATTTAATGTTGGCTTTGACGAGGCAGGTTCAATCGGCAAGAGATACCGCAGACAGGACGAAATCGGCACGCCGTACTGCATAACATATGATTTTGATTCCGTCGAAGATAACTGCGTTACGGTTCGTGACAGGGATTCTATGGAGCAGGTAAGGCTTCCGATTGACGAGCTTGAAGCATTTATCGAAAGCAAACTGGAATTTTAAATTTTCTAATAAGCACAAATCGCAAATTCAGTTTTATCGGCAACTTTTCGTTTTGAAAAAGAAAAAAGGAGAGTTGGTATGAATAACAATATTAACAGACCGATGGTCAAGGCGCAGGCTAAAAAGCTTATTAAAGACAAGGTTTTTATACTTTTCGTTATCACCTTTGTTGCAATATTCCTTGTAAACGGCATATCGGTAGCTGTAAGCGTCAAGAACTCGCTTGATGCCGCCGATGACACTGCAGAAAGCTATGACAGCAGTGATTACTATAATTCCTACGATTATTCCGATGATTATTATAGCGATTACTACGATGATTTTGAGGATTATCTTAACGAATACTATTACGGTTACGGGGACGGCAGTTCAAGCGGAAGCTATGACAGCGATAATCCGATAGATAACTTCGGCAGCAACTCACAGGGAAGCAGCGATAATTACGGCTCCGGCAACGGCATAACATCAAGCGATTCAAGCTCGTCCTCATTATCATATATATCAACATATGCAGTCGGCTTAATCGGGTTGATACTCTCTCCCCTGTTCATAACTCTTATGGGATTTTATGTTTCGTTTATCAAGAGGAATCCCGACGAGGAGCTGAAGCTCGGCAAGGAACTCGGCGGTCTCTTTAAGAAATCATTTGATTCAACATATCTTAAAAAGCTGGTGCTTTATGTACTTAAATCATTATTCACCACTCTTTTGTCGCTTATTTTCTTTGTTCCCGGAATTATCTACAACTACAGCACATACTTTGCGTACCAGATTATGAACGATTACCCGAGCCTGAAGCCGACGGAAGCAGGTAAGCTTTCAAGAAAAATCATAAAGGGCAACCGGACGGAACTTTTCCTGCTTGATTTGAGCTTTATTCCGTGGTATCTTCTCTGCGGTGTAACGCTCGGAATCGCATCAATTTATGTTCTTCCCTACATCTACACAACCCAGGCTCTTTACTACGAGAATTTCCGTTTGAGAGCATTGGCTCAGGGCAGAATAACCGAGGACGATTTTCTTTCCGAAGAGGAGCGTAAAAACAAGTACGCACAAAATCCTTGGCAAAACGGCGGTTATTATAACCCGAATAATTCCGATTACGCGAATAACCAAAACGGCGGTTATACCAACGGCTATGGCAACGCTCAGGGCTATAACAACTACAATTCAGCTCAGCAAAATAATTACTACTATCAACCGCAAAACAGCAATCCGTATACCGAACAGCAAAGCGCATATCAAAATTCAAATCAGCAATATTACCAACCGCCCGAATCTCAACCTCAAGAGCAAAACGGCGAAAGCAGTAATATGACACAGCAGGAAAATAATGCTGAAAACACGGAAAATGAAAGCACATTTGCCGCCGAAAGCCACGATATACCAAACGCCGAAGACAACCAAATCACCGACGATACCCCTGCACAGGAAAATACGGCTGATAACAACACTGTTGAAGATACAGCCGAAGACGAATAAAGCACAAACAGACGACAGATACTGTAAAAAAACAACAATAAATCGGGTCGGGAGAAAAAGCTCTCTCTCGACCCGATTTATTATGCATTTACTTACTTTTATATAATGGAGCCTGTAAAATAAAGTGTGTAAGTTAGGAAAACAGCTTGCACACTTTTT
>JAJQGZ010000104.1 GCA_021200075.1 Clostridiales bacterium
TTTACTCAACAGGCAGTGTTGATACATATGGCTATGTATATGACGGAAGCTTAACTCAGCTTACATATAATGACAACGGTGGGAGCGGCACCAATTTTTCAATTACATATTCATTTGAAGCCGATACCGTGTACGTTCTTGCCTGTCGTTTGTACAGTAGCAGTAATACCGGCTTATTTGATGTAACGCTGACTTGTGCAACTCACAGCTATTATGTTACCGAAAGTTCTGAAGCAACCTGTGCAACAGATGGGCACAATGTATATACTTGCTCTGTGTGTGGAGATACATATACATCTGATACTGTTTCCGCCACAGGGCATACATACAACAGTGAAGTTGTAACCACAGCGGCAACCTGTACAACAAGTGGCACAAAAAGTTACACATGCACGGTATGCGGTGAAACAAAGAAAGAAATAATCCCCGCAACCGCTCACAAATATACAGCCGTTACAATATCTCCGACTTGTGCATCAAACGGTAATACTACATATACCTGCATATATTGCGAAAAAACATATACTTCAAATATTATCCCTGCCAACGGTCATTCCGATATCGGAGACAGAATTGAAAATATTGTTCCGGCTACTCAAAGCGAAGACGGCTAATACGATTTGGTGTCCTACTGCATAGAGTGTAACGCTGATATTGAGACTGAAACAATTAAAATACCTAAAATTTCATCAATAACTCTTTCAAAAAGCGCCTACACTTATGACGGTAAAGTGAAAAATCCCTCTGTAATTATTAAGGACACCAACGGAAATAAAATTTCTCCCGAATATTATACCGTGACATATGCAAGTGATTGCAGGAAAGTCGGCAAATATAAGGTCACTGTTGAATTTACAGGTAATTACAGCGGTATAAAAACTCTTTATTTCAAAATTAAGCCTAAGACAACTCGCTTCACGAGCGTTACGGTAAACAGCCGAATTGTCAGCGTTAAATGGCAAAAGCAAACGGAGCAGGTAACAGGTTATCAAATTCAGCTTTCGACAACCAAAAAATTTAAAAAATCCTCTTCAATAACTTTTACAAATAAAGATCCAAAGTAATCGTCGTTCAATACGAGCAACACCGGCTTAAGAACAAAAAAGCACTGTATATCCGTATACGAACCTATAAAACGGTAAACGGTAAAAAATATATTCCAAATGGTCAAAGGTTAAAAAGGTAAAAAAGGTTAGGTAAAAATATGAGTCTTATAAGCGTAATAGTTCCAGTTTATAATGTGGAAAAATATCTTGACAGATGTATCAGAAGCATTGTGAATCAAACATATAAAAATCTTGAAATCATCCTCGTTGACGACGGTTCGCCGGATAATTCGCCTCAAATATGTGATGATTGGGCAGAAAAGGATAATCGTATTAAAGTAATACATAAGCAAAATGGGGGGGGGTATTAGAGGCAAGAAATTCCGGAATCAAAATTGCAACAGGAGATTATATAGCTTTTGTTGACGGTGATGATACCATTAATGAAAATATGTACTCTCTTATGATTAAAAAAATTGAAGAGAAAAATGCAGATATATGCAATTGCAATTTTTTCAGAGTTGATTCCTCGGGTGAAATTATAAACTCAACTCTGTACAAATACAACGAAAGCGAAGGAGACGGAGTTTTGTGTGAGTTCCTTTGTTTCAGATAGTATACATGCTGGAACAAGCTTTTTCGTTCTCGTATAATAAAGGAAAATAAAATAAAGTTTAATACCGATTTGAAATTTTCTGAAGACTTAATATATGTATATGAATTTTTGAAATATGCAAATTCAATGATAAACATAGAAGACGGGCTTTATAACTATTTTTAACTTGAAACTTCTGTAATGCACGATATAAGCAAGCCCTTAGTGACAAGATGAAAATCAACCACTAAAGTTATTATGCTAAATGAAAAGAACAATAAAAATAAAAAAAATTCGTGATTTAAGCGTGAAGAATTTTTTAGTGGATCTTTGAGTGTATGAGGTTTTTGAACGAAAGCAATGATGAAAATTCAATCAATGAGGGTCATAAATTGATAGTTGCGGAAATCAGGCATTGTTTGTTTGACTTTTTAAAAAAACGATACGATTGATAAATCATTTAAACTAAAATCAATATTTTTTTCGGTTCTTCCGACCTCTGTCAGTAAAATATATTTTTCCTATCACCGTAACTACGGAAATCGTTAAGAGCAAAATTTTCTCCATAACAGAAATTATGTAACCTATTAATAAAAAGCGGCAAAAATATGGTATAAAGGAATAAAGTAAAACAAGAAAAGACGGGAATAATATGAAAAAATCCGGTTGTAAATTCACTTCGTTTGCAAAAGCGATAAGTGTATTGGCAGTCGGTTTTCTTGTGCTTATATCTTCGGCATTCTCCGCCTTTGCATTTGACAGTAACTATGTCGGAAATAGTGGATACTGGAACGATAAGGGAACGGCTTTAAATATCGAAAACGGAAATTTTCAAGGTATGCTTCATTACATAATTGATGAGGATGACGGGTGCGCATATTTTTACTTGGTTTTTGAAGATAAATCCCTTACTGCATCGGATATTAATAATATCCGCCTGATTTTCACGGTTAAAAACAGCTCGAACAGCTGTACATTTTCTGTGGGCAAAAGCGGACTTGAAGTCGAAAAGGGCAATGTTGACGATAATCTCGATGTATATTATGATTTTTCAAATATCAATGCTAAAGATTATGGACAAGTTTTTGCTGCATTTAATCTGAAAAATTCGCAGGATAAAAAGCTGTGCAGTGAAATCTCGTGCGAGTACACAATCGGGCAGAATAAGAATTTTGACCTGTTTAAATCTGTAAAAATGGATATGCTCGTCACTACTACGGTTAAAACCACAACGACGAAAGCAACCACAACAAAGACGACGACAATCAAAACGACAACTCAAAAAAACGACCACGACCAAAGCCGCAGCCTCATCATCAACCACCGCAAAAAGCTCGTCAAGCACCAAATTCACTGCCTCCACAACTAAGAAAACAGCTGAGAAATCAGCTGCGCAGTCAAGCACAAAGTTCACTCCTTCGGCAGGAACGACGGTGAAATCCTCCGCTTCGTCGGCAACCACAAAATTTTCCGCTTCCGCAAATTCCGCAAGCGATAATGAGACTTCAAACGACAGCATACAGTACGAATATGCCGAGGAAATTGAACAGACCCGGGACGCAGAGGAAGCGGCGGAAATCGTAGAACAGTCCGAAACCGGTGAAAGCACAGCACAAATAACACAGCGCAGTAAATCGCTTTCATCTAACAGCAAAATACTTAATTTATTTGCCGCTTTAGCGTTTATTTTAGGTGTTATTGTTATTCTCTACGCAGTGCTTGATGGCAAAAGACAAAAGAAGACGGACTCCAAAGAAGACCCCAAAACCGAAGAAAAAGAAGAAAAAAAGCAAAGATGAACAGGACGAGCAAAACAGCGAAAGCAAAGACAACTGATTCAATCTCGTTTGTAAACTTTACCCTTTTACTTAAAAATTTGTAAAAATATTATACAATTTTCAATAAGGTATTGACATTTCAAAATAACCTGCTATAATAATATGCACTGAGGAAAACTGTATATCGCGGGGTGGAGCAGCTGGTAGCTCGTCGGGCTCATAACCCGAAGGTCGTAGGTTCGAATCCTACTCCCGCAACCACTCGTCGCCACGGACTTTATCGTTCGTGACGACTTATTTATTATTAATGGCAATATTATCAGCGTATCTATCGCTCGTAAGTTACGGCTTATATAAAATGATGTGTACTCACCGGATGAAAAAAGGTTATGCAATGATTATCTATGCAACTAAAAAGACAATTGAAACATATAAGTTGAAAATGCCGGAAGAATTTATAGATCCCACAGTGCGTTCACTGGTTCAAAGCATTATTGAAAAGGAACAGGGCAATCGCCTTTTTGAATGGGGAGCAAAACTGTTCTATTTTGACGGTCGCAAATGCCTTTTGTTGACTAATTTTGCCAGCAGAATGACGCTTGTTATGCCGGGTTTGGAAGTGTCGGAAATTCGATATGCTTCAGAAGTCGTCGGAGGATTTCTGGATTATATTTATTCCGATGATAAGGAAATATCCGATTTGCTGAAACTGTATTTTGCCGAACAGCCGTATGCCTGCTATTCAAGACTTACCGATAAAAGTGTCATATCTTCAATGAACAGCTATTTGCGTTATTATTTGTGGAACGGCAATCGTATGTATGATTATATTTGGGATAATATATTGCACAGTAAAGAATTAAACAAAAAATGCAACAAAGAATACCCGTTTGGCATAACCGTAAACGGCAAAAAGGAATATTATTTTCCTGCTCAAAAATTTGCCGAACTCCTGAGAGAACGGTACTATCAGTGATATTTGCGCCGAATATGCCTAAAGTTAATCATAATAAAATTATTGACTAAACTCTTTTTATGTGTTACTATATTACAAACGGTTCGGTTTGGGTTTAATTATCTGCCGACCGTAAATAATTATTAATATTCAGGCTTTGATTAGGAATCAGCCGTTTGCCGCTGTTCAAGAGAACTGCCGTTTGGTGCGAGGCAGTATATGCATTCGGATGTCAACACCTATGAGCCCTCGAAAGAAAGCGTATTGTCGTTATTAGAATCGAGCGTATGGGAGCGTTAATCCCTTTGAGTGAGCCGTTAATGCGGCTAATTTAGGTGGTACCACGGAAGCAGTCTTTCGTCCTATTGGGACTTTAGGCTGTTTTATTTTTTGGATAAATGATAAATTATTATAATAAACTGTTTTGCAGGAGGTTTTTATGGAATTTTCAACACTTTACAGGACAAAACCGCTCAACGAATTTTCAGAGGCGGACATTGACAGCACTGTTAAGGTAGCAGGCTGGGTGGAAAATATCAGAGATCACGGCGGCGTATCTTTTATAGATTTGCGTGATATGTACGGAGTAATGCAGGTTGTAATGATAAATACCGCTT
>JAJQGZ010000014.1 GCA_021200075.1 Clostridiales bacterium
TATTCATAAAGTTTTAGACGATACACGGTAGTAGGGGCGGATATTATCCGCCCGCAACAATATACACCAATATTTGACAAATAACCGAATTTTAATATGTGCGATTAAAGACTGCTTATCTGCCGGCTGAGAGAAGGGATACTTGGTGCGGGGAGTATAACTTGTGTGCAGGTCGTGATGCGCTTTCTCACATCCGTATCCGTCGTACCACTCGCTGTAAAGCTGTTTAACAACAGGTGATTCGTGCGACATGCGAAGCGGTATTGACTTATCCTGGTCGTAAAGCGCTTTTGCACGCAAAGCCTTAATATCAACGGTATCACGGATATACTGAGGCTGAATCGGCTGACCTCCGCCGTTTACACAGCCACCGGGACAACCCATAATTTCAATGAAGCTCCAGCCCTTTGGATTACTGTTTCTGAGATCGTCCATAACCACTTTGGCTGCTGCCGCACCGGAAGCGACTACAAGCTTGTATTCATTGCCGTCAAGCTCAATCGTGGCTTCTTTAAGTCCCTGAGTACCTCTTACCGCTTCAAGCTCTACAGGCTCCTGAACGCCGTTAAGCCAAGCGTTTGCGGTTCTTACAGCGGCTTCCATAACTCCGCCGGTAGCGCCGAAAATAACAGCAGCGCCGGTATCATCGCCGAGAGGACTATCAAATCCTCATCGGGAAGCATTGAAAATGTGATACCCATACGATTGAACATTCTGGCGATTTCTCTTGTTGTAAGGGCAATATCAACATCCGGAACGCCTGCGGCGGACTGATCGTCCCTGCCGATTTCAAATTTCTTTGCAGTACAGGGCATAACGGAAACGCTGACAATATTCTTCGGGTCGATACCCGCTTTTTGCGCATAATAGGTTTTAATTACCGCTCCTGCCATCTGCTGCGGTGATTTACAGCTTGAAAGATGCTCGAGCAAATCGGGATAATAAAGCTCGCAGAACTTTACCCAACCGGGTGAACAGGAGGTAATCATAGGAAGCGTACCGCCGTTTTTAATGCGTTCAACAAGCTCGTTTGTTTCCTCAACAATAGTTAAGTCGGCGCCGAAGTTTGTATCAAACACCTTGTCAAATCCGAGTCTGCGAAGAGCGGCAACCATTTTGCCCTCAACATTGGTGCCTATCGGCATACCGAAACATTCGCCAACTGTGGCACGAATTGACGGAGCGGCCTGGACAACGACATATTTTTCCAGGTCTGCAAGAGCCGCCCATACTTTATATGTATCATCACGCTCGGTAAGGGCGCCAGTCGGGCATACGGCAGTACACTGACCGCAGGAGATACAAGGAGTATCGTTAAACGGAAGATTAAGCGGCTGACCGATTGAAGTATCCATACCTCTGTCGTTTGCGCCGATAACGCTGACATACTGCTGACGGCAGACCGCAACACAGCGGCGGCAGAGAATACATTTATTGTTATCCCTAATCAGATGCGGAGCGCTCTTATCCTTTTCATATTCCGGCCTCTCACTGTCGAATCTGGAATGGTCAACTCCGTAGTCGAAGCAGAGCTTTTGAAGCTCGCAATTGGTTGAACGAACGCAGGAAAGACAATTTTTATCGTGAACCGAAAGGAGCAGTTCAAGCGTCATTTTCCTGTATCTTTGTATTTTCTCCGTATTGGTGAGAACCTCCATATTCTCCGATACGGGATAAACGCAGGAGGTAACTGTTCTGAATCCCTTGCCCTCGTTTGCCTCAACAATACACATACGGCAAGCGCCGATTTCGTTAATATCTTTCATATAGCAAAGCGTGGGTATTTCAATACCAGTCTTGCGTGCGGCGTCGAGAATCGTTGAACCCTCGGGCACACTGACCGCAATGCCGTTAATTTTTAAATTTACCATTTTCATCTCAAAGCCCTCCGATTACTGCTTGCTGATTGCGTTCATACGGCAGTTTGCCATACAAGCTCCGCGCTTAATACACTTATCGTGATTGATTTCATAAGACGAAAGCTTATGGTTAGGCGCAACATAATCCGTAGCGACAAGCGCTTCTACAGGACAATTGCGGGCACACATACCACAGCCGATACACTTATCCTTATCAACGATATATGTAAGCAAATTACTGCACACTCCGGCAGGACATTTTTTGTTCTGCACATGAGCGATATATTCGTCACGGAAGAATTTGAGAGTTGTGAGAACAGGGTTCGGTGCTGTCTGACCGAGACCGCACTGCGCATTTGCCTTGATATAATAGCAAAGCTCCTCAAGACGGTCGAGATCTTCCATTGCTCCCTTGCCGTCGCATATCTTTTTAAGAATTTCAAGCAGACGTTTTGTACCGACATGGCAGGGAGTACATTTACCGCAGGATTCGTCAACCGTAAATTCAAGGAAGAATTTGGCTATATCAACCATACAGGTGTCCTCGTCCATAACGATAAGACCACCTGAACCCATCATACATCCGATAGCGAGAAGATTGTCATAATCAATCTCGGTATCAATAAGCGAAGCCGGAATACATCCGCCGGACGGGCCGCCGGTTTGCACCGCCTTGAACTTTTTGCCGTTTGGAATACCGCCGCCGATATCCTCGATTATCTGGCGAAGCGTTGTACCCATAGGTACCTCTACAAGACCGGTATGCTTAATCTTACCGCCGAGAGCAAATACCTTTGTACCCTTTGATTTCTCCGTTCCCATTGAAGCAAACCACTCTGCGCCGTTGAGAATTATCTGAGGAACATTGGCAAAGGTTTCAACATTATTTTCAACCGTGGGAGAATCGTAAAGACCCTTAACGACGGGATAAGGCGGACGTGGACGAGGCTCGCCTCTGTTGCCCTCTATAGAGGTCATAAGAGCGGTTTCCTCACCGCATACAGACGCACCTGCGCCGAGCCTTATTTCAATATCAAAATCAAAGCCGGAGCTGAAAATGTTTTTACCTAAAAGACCATATTCCCTCGCCTGTTCAATGGCAATCTTCAAACGGTTTACGGCAATAGGATATTCCGCCCTGACATATACATAACCCTTCGTTGCGTGAATTGCATAGCCGGCAATCGCCATTGCTTCAATTATACAATGCGGGTCGCCCTCAAGAACACTTCTGTCCATAAATGCGCCGGGGTCGCCCTCGTCGGCATTTCAAACAACATATTTCCGCGGCGCTTTGTTGGGAGCACACAGTGCCCATTTAAAGCCTGTCAGGAAGCCGCCGCCTTCCCTGCCTCTCAGACCCGAATCCGAAATGCATTTGATGACATCGTCGGGCTGCATTTGGGTAAGAGCCTTATTGAGAGCCTGATAACCGTCTCTGGCGATATATTCGTTGATATTTTCCGAGTCGATTACACCGCAGTTTCTGAGAACAACACGGTTTTGCGCACGGTAAAACGCCGTTTCTTTAAGAGTAACATATTTTGGGTTTTTCGGCTTAACCTTACCTGTATCGGCATAAACAAGCCTTTCGACAATGTGACCTTTAAGAAGATGGGATTCAACAATTTCCTCCACATCATCGGTTGTTACCTGGCTGTAAAATGTACCGTCCGGGTAAACAATAACTACCGGGCCCAATGCGCACAGACCGAAACAGCCTGTTTGAACAATCTCCACTTCATTTTCAAGTCTGTATGAATTTATAAGCTCGTGGAATCTTTCCTGAATTTTTTTACTGCCTGAGGAGGTATATCCGGTGCCGCCGCAAATCATTATATGTGAGCGAATCAAATCTTAAACCTCCTCATCTTTCTTATCGGGTATTACATATTCTTCAAGTATTTTGCCGTCCTTGATATGCTCGTCAACAATACGAGCGGCAATTTCGGTTGTGACATTACCGTAGGCAACCTCGGTTATTCCGTGTTCAACAATACAAACAACCGGATTGTAACCCGAACGGCTTATTCTCGCCTCCTGAGTGACGATTACCTTGCCGTTAAGTCCGTCCTCTTCCCCTTTTGCACTATTACTTTAAGCACGTCACGGGCGCCGGCAACTATTCCGCTGTTGCCCATTCCGACAATAATGCGTGTTTCATAATCGCTTGTACGGATATTAACTTTATCCTTGTACTTGCGTTTTATTTCGTCAAGCTCTTTTACAGATTTCATATTAATCGCAGTCCTCCTTGCTGAGTTAGTTCTGATATTTATCGAGAATACCGTCAATATCATCGGCGGTAAGGCGACCGTACACCTCATCATTCACCGTAAGTACGGGGCCTAAACCGCACGCACCTATGCAGCGGCAGGCGGTGATTGAATATTTACCGTCGGGCGTACATTTGTCAATACCTATACCCAGCTTTTCGCTCAAAGCATCGAGCAATGACTGAGAGTCTTTTACATAGCAGGCAGTACCCATACACACGGATATGTTATACTTACCCTTTGGCGCAAGAGAAAACTGAGCGTAAAAAGTAGCCACTCCGTATACCTTTTCAAGCGGAACATCCATACCCTCTGCTGTCATATTCTGCACCTCTTCGGGAAGATAGCCGTAAATTTCCTGTGCTTCCTGCATTACCGCCATAAGTCTGCTTTTGTTGTGCTTATTGGCGTCAATGACAGCTTTGAGCTTTTCCTCCTGCTCCGGCGTGCCGGCAAATGCGACTGTGCTTATCTTTTTCTTCATTTCTTATACAGTCCTCCTAAAGTTAATAGACAGTCTTTGAAAGACCCTCAAAATAAGCGACAACTGCGTGCCGCAAAACTTTCTATAGTATAATATCATAAAATCATCAAAAACAAACAATATTTTTTATTTTTCTTTAATATTTTTATAAAAATCTCTCAAAAATATTATAATTACCGTTTTTTATAGTAATTATTTGCATTATTTTGTCAAAGATGTTAAAATACGGATAAAAGACACTTTGATGCTTTGTGAATATTTTTTCATTGTATGCGGCAAAATAAAATATTATGATTGGCATTGCGGCGAATTTATCTTTAATATAAATTTA
>JAJQGZ010000111.1 GCA_021200075.1 Clostridiales bacterium
ACCGTTGTACCGTCGGGACAGCCTGCGTCATCAAGAGAAATTTCCTCCGAACCCTCAATAACATATTGAGTGCCGACGCTCTCGTTTTTCGCTTTGGTGATAACCTGAATTTTTGCAACGGCTGAGATTGAAGTCATTGCTTCCCCCCCTCTGAAGCCGAGTGTTGAGATTGCCGTTAAATCGTCTTTCTTGGAAATCTTGCTTGTAGCGTGAGGGGTGAATACCTTTTGTATCTGCGATCTTTCTATACCGCATCCGTCGTCCGTTATGCGGATATAGGTTGAACCGCCGTGCTGAATTTCAGCAGTGATATTTTTTGCGCCGGCGTCAATTGAATTTTCAATCATTTCCTTGACGACGGAGGACGGGCGTTCCACAACCTCGCCTGCCGCTATAAGCTGGTATATTTCCTTTGGCAAAATATTTATTTCAGGCACGCTCTCCCTCCTCTCAAAATGATTAAATCACAGAAAATTATAAAAAATTTACATTCGTTGATTATTATTCAAGCTCAATTGCTTTTTGCTTCAAGTTGTTTAAAACCTGCATAGCTTCAATCGGCGTAAGAGTATTGACATCAACCGTTTTCAATATCTCGATAATTTTATTCTTTTCGTTTGCGGAAAAATTATATTGAATATCAGAATCCGAATCCTCTTCGGGAATCTCCTCTGCGTCAAATTCGATATTGACGGAATTTTTTTCAAGCTCTTTCAGTATAACCTTGGCTCGCCTGACAACGCTGTCGGGTACGCCGGCGAGCTTTTGCGACCTCTATACCGAAGCTTTGATCCACTCCGCCCGGGACAATACGGCGGAGAAATGTAATATCGTCGCCCCGTTTTTTTACGGCAATCGAGCAATTTTTAGCTCCGTCAAACAAGCCCTCCATAGCGGTAAGCTCGTGATAGTGAGTTGCAAAAAGCGTTTTTGCACCGAGCGTTTTCTTTTTTCTGGCATATTCAAGCACGGCTCTGGCGATGCTCATACCGTCAAAGGTTGATGTTCCCCCTGCCGATTTCATCAAGAATAATTAATGATGAAGAGGTAGCATTTTTTTAAAATATCCGCAACCTCGTTTATCTCCACCATAAATGTGGACTGTCCGCTTGCAAGATCGTCGCTTGCGCCGACTCTGGTAAATATAGCGTCGACTATACCGATTTTTGCACTCCTTGCCGGGACAAACGAACCTATCTGCGCAAGAAGCACGATAAGTGCCGTCTGACGCATATATGTGGATTTACCTGCCACATTCGGGCCGGTTATGATGATACATCTGTTATCGTTTGAATCAAGCAGGGTATCGTTCGGTACAAAAGGAACCGAATCGGAAACCGACTTCACAACAGGATGCCTGCCGTCCTTTATATCAATAACCGAATCTGCGGAAATTATCGGGCATACATAGTTGTTATTAACAGCAATATGCGCAAGAGAAGCGAGAATATCGAGAGTTGTAAGCGATTTTGCAGTTTTTTGAAGCCTCTCAAGCTCTGCTGAAACCGTTTCCCTCACCGAGCAAAGCACATCGTATTCAAGCGCTACACTTCTTTCCTTAGCTCCGATTATCCTGCCCTCAAGTTCTTTAAGCTCCTGAGTTATATATCTTTCGCAATTTGTGAGCGTTTGCTTTCTTATATATGTATCGGGCACCATATCCTTATAGGAATTTGTAACCTCAATATAATAGCCGAAGACTTTGTTATAACCGACTTTCAGCTTAGGTATTCCGGTGAGCTTACGCTGTTCCTCCTCAATACCTGCTACCACTCCGGCTCCGTCCGTCATTATTGCACGAAGCGAATCTATCTCGCTGTTAAAGCCGTCCTTTATCATCGAACCCTCACGCACGGAAAAAGGAGGGTCATCGGCTATCGCTTTATCAATAAGCTCGGCGACATCTTCAAGCAAATCAATACCGTTATATATGTCCTTTAGCATTGATGATGAAACACCCGAAAGACAATCCCTGACGGCAGGGAGCTTTTGAACGGTGAGCTGGAGCATTTTAAGCTCCTTGGCATTGGCGGTGCCGTAGACGATCCTTGTCATAAGCCGTTCAATATCATTCACACCTGTCAGCGCTTCCCTTACCCCGTCGCACATCATCGGGGAATCAAAAAGCTCACTCACGGCATTCTGTCTTTTGACAATCCTTGCGGCGGACATCAGCGGCCGCTCAAGCCAAGAGCGTATCATTCTCTTACCCATTGCGGTTTTCGTCCTGTCAATCACTCCCAAAAGGGAATGGGCTTTGTCGCCGGTCATCATAGATTTTGTTATTTCAAGGCTTCTCCTGACGTTCATATCAAGCTTCATATATTGATTGTCATCGTAATAATCCACCTGAGACAGAGGCTCAATTTCCTCTTTCTTTTGAGTGTCTTTAAGATAGCCTATAACTGCGCCGAGCGCACACACAGCCGATTTGCTGTGACCGATTTTAAGAGAGGAAATTTCATCTTTCTTGAGCGTTTCGATAATAAGCTGAGTTGAAGCGTTGAAATCAAACTGCTCGTCGTCGAGCATTTCCACGCTGATATTCATCCTCTTTGCAAAGGACTTCAGCTTGTCAAAATCGAGAGCCTTTGAATTAATCAGCATTTCGCTTGGCAAATATGTTGAAAGCTGGTTTATAAGCTTTTTTTGAATATCCTCGCCGTCGATAACCGTAATATGAAACTCACCAGTGGAAGTGTCGACAAAGCAGACGCCGGTTTCCTTATCACCTGCAAATACGGCGCAGAGATAATTATTCACTCTATCTTCGAGCATACTGCCCTCGATAACCGTACCAGGGTGAGAAGCCTTGTAACCTCTCGTCTCACAAGACCCTTTGCCGAAGTGGGATCCTCCGTCTGTTCGCAAACGGCAACCTTATACCCTCTTGACACAAGCTTTGCAATATAATTATCAGCACTGTGAAACGGAACGCCACACATAGGCGCTCTTTCATCTCCACTGCAATCCTTGCCGGTTAAAACAAGGTCGAGTTCACGGGACGCTCTTTTTGCATCTTCAAAAAACATTTCGTAGAAATCGCCGACTCTGAAGAACAAAACGGCATCGTCATATTGACTTTTTATCTGAAAATACTGCTGCATAAGCGGCGACAGCTTACTTTTCTTCTCCGCCATTAATTTCCCCTCTTAAAAAGGTGCATTAACACACCTCTTTACTGTTTACAATCAAATTGCCTATCAGTGGCATCCGCCGCAGGTATGGCAATCGTGGGTACAGCCCTGCGGCTGAGGCTCGCAGGTAGCGGGGTCTTGTCCGTCAAAGAAAAGACCGATCATATCGCTGATATATCTTACCATCTGCTCAACCTCGCTTGCCGAAGCTGAATATTTAACCATATTTTCGTTTTTCATAATCTCGGAATAGAGATTTTGATAATCCTGCTGAAGCTCTGAAATCCTGTCCTGAGAAGCTTCCTCGTCCTTTTCAGCCTCCTGCTGATATTTGAGGGAGATAAGCTGAAGCTCCTGCATTTGCTGCTGAAGACCGTTGTCGGCATCGTTCACCTTTGCCGCCGCCTGAAGCGATATAAAACGCTCGTCCGCCTGAATTTCCTTGCCTAATTCTCTGAGTGCTGATTCGATACTCATACTGTTTTCTCCTTTACAAGCTCGCCCCTCATAACAAAAGTGAGAGGCTGTATTACTTTAATTGTCTGAAAGGTACCGATAAGGCTTTCGTCACCCTCAAACTCTATAATCAAATCGCCGTCATTCCTTGCGGCGACATAATTATCCGCAAGCTTACCCTTGCCGTAGACATAGCATTTATACGTTTTGCCCTTGTGAAGCTCCATTTGCGAGGCACTTATTTCCTCCTGCAAATCGGTAAGCTCTTTAAACCATTTTGATTTTTCCCGTTCGGGAACGGGGTCGTCCATTTCCGCCGCCGGAGTTCCTTTTCTCGGCGAATAAATAAAAGTGAAAAGCGAAGTGGCTTTTATCTCGCTGACAAGTGAAAGTGTTTGGCAAAAATCCTCGTATGTTTCACCCGGGAAACCGACTATAATATCGCTCGTGACGGAAAGCTCATCGCCCATAACCGACCTTGCGTAATCTATAAGCTCCTTATACTGCTCTCTGGTATAGCCTCGGTTCATAGCTTTAAGCACTCGATTGCTTCCGCTTTGAAACGGAAGATGAAGATGCCGTGCAACCTTTTCGCAGGAAGCGACAGTGTCGATAAGCTCCTTTGTGCAATCCTTAGGGTGGCTGGTCATAAAACGGATTCTGAAATCGCCGTCTATTGCATTTAAATCACGAAGAAGCTGTGAAAAGCTGACCTTGGGAGAAAGGTCTTTGCCGTAGGAATTAACATTCTGACCGAGAAGCATTATTTCCTTACAGCCGTTTTCGACAAGCTGTTTAAACTCGTTTATAATATCCTGTTCGTTCCTGCTCCTCTCCCTGCCCCTTACATACGGCACGATACAGTAGGTGCAAAAATTATTGCAACCGTACATTATCGGGAGCCACGCTTTGGATACATCATCCCTCCTGACAGGGACGCCCTCAGCGATTACGCCGTCGATATCGGGAGTTTCAAACACTCTTTTCTTCGATGTGAGCGTTCTGTAAAGAAGCGTGGGCAGGCGATGAACCGTATGCGTTCCGAATACAAGATCGACAAAGGGATAGGATTTTTTAAACTTTTCCGCAATATGCTTTTGCTGCACCATACAGCCGCACACGGCGATAATGACATCGGGGTTTGCAAGCTTATATTTTTTAAGCGCTCCGACATTGCCGAATACCCTGTCCTCGGCATGTTCCCTGACGGCGCAGGTGTTGAAAATAACAAGCTTCGCCTCGGTTCGTTCGTCTGTGAAAGAGTAGCCGATAAGTTCAAGTATACCCTTTATTTTTTCACTGTCCGCAACATTTTGCTGGCAACCGTATGTAACCACGCACGCCTTTGGCATTTCGGCATATCTTGAAGAAAGCAGAGCGCCTGCTTTTTCTGCAAAACGCTTTTGCCCGAGCAATTCTTCCTCGCTTACGATATTGGTTCTTTTGTCAAATTCGCTCAAGCAATCACCGCCCCGTGCCGTGGTAAAAATTCAAAAACTACATACCTCACCAGTATAAATGCTATTATAACAAATCCTTTTTTATAATCAATATATAATTATTATATATTTATTAATAAAATAATAACTCCGACGGCGAAAATCGGAAAACGGTTTTAAACAGTAATTAATTTTTGGGAATAATAGTGTTAAAATTATTCAGTCGTGCATAAATTTTGCACGCATAAAATATTACGAACGGATGATATTATGCTTAAAAAAAGAGGAGCCGGCGTACTGCTCCACATTAGCTCCGTGCCGTCCGATTACGGGGTAGGAGTTTTTGACGATAATGTAAAAAAATTTATTGATAAAATTGCAGATATGGGTTTCACCTACTGGCAGGTTTTGCCGTTTAATCCGCTTGACGGAGCAAATTCTCCTTACTGCTCACCGAGCGCATTTGCCAGAAATTATCTTTTTATTGACCCGAAACAACTGGCGGACATCGGGCTTGTGAATGAAGATGATGTAAAAGGAAAATATATACGGCGGTTCCCCTTACACGGCGGATTACGAATTTGCATCTGAAAAAAGGCTGAAGCTTTTAAAAAAAGCTTTTCTTAATATTAACAAGAGCTTGGCTGAAAAGATAAAGTCTTTTGAAATTGACAATCCCTGGCTCACCGATTACAGCGTGTTTATGGCGGTTAAAGAAGAGGAAAATATGAATCCGTGGTGGGAATGGAACGACAGGCACATTCACTACTTTGACTGCATAAAAGACGTTTATTCTTACGAAAAAATCAGCGGCATTTTGGAAATTTGTGCAATATATTTTCTACACTCAATGGACTGGGATTAAAGAATACGCAAACAAAAAAGGTGTTGCAATAATAGGCGATATGCCGATATATGTAGCGATGAACAGCACCGATATATGGGCAAATCCCTCGATGTTTTTGATAGACAAAAAACGCTGAAGCCAAAGAAAATAGTCGGAGTTCCGCCGGATTATTTCAGCGAGGACGGTCAGCTTTGAGCAATCCGCTCTACGACTGGAACGCAATGGAAAAAGGACGGATATTCCTGGTGGCTGAGCCGTTTGAAGCACACCTTAAACACATTTGACGCCGTAAGAATAGACCATTTCAGAGCGTTTGCATCATGCTGGGCTGTTCCTGCCAACGCAAAAACCGCCAAGAACGGCGAATGGCTTGACGGGCCGAAAATGAAGCTGTTTGACAAGGTGTTTGAAAAATTCCCCGACGCACCGATTATTGCCGAGGACTTGGGCACTTTCGGAGAGGATGTGGTAAAGCTCTTGCAGGACACCGATTTCCCCGAAATGAGAGTTGTTCAGTTCGGCTTTGACCCTCACTCAGACTCCACTCGCCTGCCACACAACGCCGTGCAAAACAGCATAAATTATGTAGGCACGCACGACAACAACACCATACTCGGCTGGCTGTGGGAAGCAAGCGAGGAGGAAAGGCGGTTTGCCCTTGAATATTGCGGCTTTGCCAGCGACAACTGGGGCGAGGGAGGATATTACAGTCCGTCGTGCAGGAAGATAGTCGAAGCTGTGTGGAAAAGCTCGTCCAATGTTGCGATAATAGCGTTGCAGGATATGTGCGGATTCGGCAGTGACGCAAGAATGAATATCCCCGGCGTACCCGAGAAAAACTGGAGATTCAGAACAACCGCCGATACAATTGAAAACATTGACGCAGATTATTTCAGAAAAATCAATTCTCTTTACAGAAGAACATATCCGGCTTTTTAAAAAAGTGCCGAAAGCACAGAGCTTTCGGCGCTTTTGCATATATGCGTTTACTGCCGACGGGTCAATCTCCGCAGGGGTCGCTATCCGAGCAGGAACAGGGAGACGAGCCGTCACGCTCGATTGGGAAAAATTCCTCCACAGAGAAGTCAATTTTGCTGAAAGTATCACAAGGGTTTGAAGTGTTACAGTTACATTCCCTGTCGGGTATGCAGTAATCATAAGCCGGAATAAGCATTTGAGTATCCCTCTCCATTTGGACGATAAAGAAAAGTCTGAGAGTTACAAGTATCGCCTTTGACGCACCGCAGGACGGCACGGTATCCTCAACAGTGTTGAGAATTGACTGCGAAAATGAGCAGGAAACCGGAATACTGCAATCGCAACCGTCGCACACATCGGTCGAGAGTACAACCGGGTCAACCGTCTGAACCTTTGCCGTGGGATTGATGTATTGCGGCGCAACAGGGCAGTCTATAGCTTCGCTCGTTGGATTTGATACAAATACCTTTACATCGCCGTTACTGCCGTAGAGAATACATTTTTTATTGAACTTTGCAAAGCCGACGGCAACCTGCGGAGTTGTGCAGGGGGGATGCGTAGGTATCGAAAGAAAGCTTGAAATAAAAGGTTATATCAACGCTGTAAAAGCCCGGTTAAACGGAACCTCCTCCATATCAATGCCTACCTCTTCAATACAGCAATCCCTCGTCTTTACGGTCACCGCCTCGTCAACAAGCCGCTGGGAACGGGAGAAAAATGTAACTCTTAAATCTTCAAGGCAATCCTTGTTGACACAGCTGTCAAAAATTCTTTTCGTGTCAATACAAACGGCCTCGTTTATCCGTCTTTCGCCTGTGTCGATAATGGGGTTATCAGGCATAAAAAACTCCTCATTAGTATATTTAGGCAAGCTCCGTTTGTCGAAGCAGCTTTTACGGAAGCGTGCGGAAATACATTTGAAACAGCGCAAAATATTCCCTTTCGGCAACGGTGAATATGCTTTTGTCCCGTTGCCATACTTCAGTAATATACTATGAAGAGCTTTTTTAAATGTTACTTTTAAATTTAAAAATCAGCAAAATGTTTTATTTTTTATCTTAATTTACAATGTAAAGCCGTATGAAGAGCTGGGCTGACATATTACCGCAGTTGATGAAACACGGTAGTAAGCGCAGACTTTATAGTAATATGTATTACCGCTCCTTGCCGACTTATCCTCAAATATAAGGCGACCGTCCTTGACAGTCACTATCTGCCTGTAGGTGCCGTTTTTGCTGTACGAACGGTATATTTTATATCCGTACGCATTGTCAACGGCTTTCCATTTTAAAAGCGGCTTTGATGCCGAGGATTTTGTTACGCTTTTTACAGTAACACCCGATAAATCCTGAGAATAATTCTTGCTGATTATGCAAAGCGGACTTTTGCCGCAGGAAATAAATGAATTGGTATTCTTGATTGAAGCGGCGGAATCGCCCGATATATGAACGCCGTAGCTTTGCACACTGCTGATTGTGTTATTTGCAATATTATTTCCCCTGCTGCTCCCGTCGGTATTATCGTAAAGCGAAATACTATTGTTGTAAGAGCAGGTAACGATGTTGTCCTTAATTGCATTTTTTTTGAAGAATTACAGACATTAATTGCGTTTATACCGTCGTTTGCAGAAGAATAATCTATAAAAATATTTGATGTAATATCGCTTGAGCTTACGCCTGTTACGAAAATTCCCCTCGCCGAAGAATGATAACAATAAATGCTGTTGCCGGTGATATCGATATTCTTAATAAGATATTTGCCCTAAGTTACTCCGTACTTAGTCGCCTCGCTGCTGTCGATAACTCCGCCGTAGGCATATATTCCGCAGCACTGTCCGCTTGTTGTAAGCTGATTTACGGTAATAATATTTCCGCTTATCTTGCTTGACGCTTTTTGGATAATATCCCCCTGCGTACCGTTTGCAGTAAACATTCTCGACGAGATACTGCTCATAGGCAAATATTCAAATATAATACCCGCTGTGGCATTGTATATAGTATTATTGCTGATATTGCTGTTGATATAATTAAAGCAGGTTACAGCTCTTTCCGTGATATTGTTAAAGGTATTATTTGTTATATTTATATTGTCAAAATAACTGCCGGTAACGCCCGAGCGAGTACCCACTCCGGAATATAAATCCGTAAAGGTACAGCCACTTACATAAACATTTTTGCACGGAGTATCGTCATAGTAATAATAATCCGGAAAATGCTCGTACTCGTGAATTATATCTATCTGTAAAGCCTCGTTGGTTGAGCTTGTATCCGTCCTTTTCAAATTTGAAAAGGTGCAGTTTGTGATATACAAGCCGTCAACCGCCGCAACCTCCATATGGTGAGAATCTATAATGTTTGTAATCGTAAGATTGGAAATTGTGAGGTTGGTGCAGTGGGCAAACCTCATACCGCACGCTTTGCTGACATAATCCGCATCCCAAATTCCGCCGTCAATCACAATATTTTCATATCCGCTGTAGGCACTTGTGTACTCGCTTTTTACTCCGGCTTTTATCATATTGCCGGATTCAAAGCCTTTTTTTAGCGTGGTATCTGCATTTAGATAAAGCTGCGCATTGCTGTAGATATGCAGACAGGAGGAGAGAGTGTATGTTCTCGACGGAACATATATTCTGTAAATCAAATTTTCGGTTGCGTTATTTTTCGCCTCTTTAAGGGCATTCTCAATCACCGTATAGGCGTCGGCGGTCATTTCCTCCTGCGTAATGACAATATCGACATACCCCGACGCATACGCATCAAGGCACGCAAACGAAAGCGTCATTAAAACCGCTGTTACAAATGAAATTACTTTTTTCAATTTTTATTCCTTTATAATTATTTTGAAATTTCGCTGAGCATAAAGCTTGCAATATGCGGAGCGTAAGTGTCTTCACCGTCAAATTTTGTATTGCCGCTGTTTGAAAGTGTAATGACATTCTCTCCCTTTTCAAGAGTAACATAAGCGGTAACCGTTTTGTAGGTATTCCAGCTGTATGTATTCCTGCAATAAACATCCTGCTCATATGAATTTACATCAATTGTGACATAGCGTTCAATCAAATCGACATTATAAGAGTGCTTTCCGCCCTCGTCATTGTTTGAATATAAAAATGTCAGTGCGTAAACTCCTGCCTTATCGGCATTAACAGTAAACTGAGCATTGCCGGAATTGCAGGAAATATTATCTATATATTCATACCCTGCGACATCGTCAGTCTCAATCGTTGCACCGTCTGAAAGCTCTGCGTCCGAGGCGTTATATACCGTGCCGCTCTCGCCGTCAAGAACACCGTCAATAGTGAAGTCGCCGAGTTCTTCGGCTGATTTTACATCAACATAGTTAAGCCCTCTCATAAGATAAACGGTTGAAGAATTGCCCGAAACCGATACGCTGTTGTCATTAACATTGACCGCCGTTATCTCCGAATCATCGCCGTAGGAAAGCGAATAATATCCATCCTCATCAACCACGCAGAGGAATGACTGAGTTTCATCGTCCGTTCTGTCGGCATCATTCAAAACGCTGACATTATCAACAATTCCGCTCTCGGTAATAAGCAGGGAATCAAGCACGATTGTGCCTGTATTATGCGTAACCGTTACTGTATGATCTCCCTTTGTCAAATTAAGGGTAAGAGTATAGCAATCGGTATATTCGCTCTTTATGGTATTGGAAAGTATAATCTCCTGCTCCTCGCCGTCTATTGAAAGATTAACGGTTGAATCTGTACGGTCGTCGGGGTCTTGCTTGCCGTCCTCGTCATATTCACCGTCATTTGAATTTCCGTAAATAAAGTTGAGGCCGTATTCGCCGTCCTCGTCAACGCTTACGGTGAGGGAAATTCCGTCTCCCTCCTGTTCCATTCCGCCTACCATACCCTCGGTTTCGCCCGTGGTTGCATATGCACTGTCATAGGTGTAGGCACTGCCGAGAAGCTCTCCGCTTTCAAATTCAAAACGCTGAATGAAGCTTTCGTTTTCATATTCCGTGTCATTTTCATCTGCAAGAGTTACGGTAATATGATAAGCGTTTGCCTCGTCCATATCGTTCATATCAACAGTGAGTGACGAACCGAGTTCGGTATTATATTCCTTTAATGTGACGGGAGAAGTGACAATACCCGAAATTCCCTCGTACAAAACCTCTTCGATTTTAATATGCACGGTTTGACCGTAAAGAGCGGTGCTGTCCGTATTCTTCAGCTTAACAACCGCAGAGCCATCCCTGCCGCCGCAGATAATATCAATTTTATCCTCGTCGTCGGTTATTGTAACAAGACCCATAAAGCCCTGAGAGGAAAATTCCGCTTCGCCTTTGAGCGCTTTGCCGAGATTTGATTTGAATAAATCCTGATATTTTATTGAAACGGTCTGACCCTCCATATCCGTATACCAGCGATAGAGCCACCAGTTAGAATTGGGGGAATTATCGTCTGCCGCAATATCGCAAAGATTATCGGCAAGTCTCCAATAAGCATTGTCGGCATAGACCTTGCTTGTCTCTATCTGAGTTATATACTGAAGCATTTTGCCGGGCATACCGTTATCCTGCATTCTGCCGTATTCGGTAACGATTATCGGAAGCTCGTCGATACCGAGCTTTTCTTCAATTTCACGGTAATCCTCGGTATGCTCCTGCCAGTGGTAAACCGAGCTGTCGTTAAGCTCGTGATAAATCATAATTTCGGGAACGCAATCGTTTTCTACGCAGTAGGAAAGGAAATTTTCTATCTCCTCGCTGTCGTAATCGCAAAAGCCCGGGCCGCCGATAAGCGCATCGGGATTAATTGATTTGACAAGATCATATGTCATTTTCCAGGCTTCAAAGAAATTTTGCTCTCCCTGAACTGTGTAATCGCCGTAAACACCGTACTCACTGTCCTCGGACTCGACGGTTTCGCCGAACCATACGCCGTTGTCACATTCGTTATAAAGGCAGTAAACCACCTTGTCCGAATATGAGGTTTGGGAAAGATATTCAACGGCTCCTTCAACCTTAGGCAGAAAGTCGTATTCCAGAAATTTCTGCCAGTCATATGTACCCTCGGCACGCATTTCTTCTATCGAGCTTTGCTCGTAATACCAGGTTGAATATGCGTCCTGAAGATAAACTACATCATAATCCGTATTATCAAGCTGTGTATACACATTATCTATATCGCCGATTGGGTGCTGTAAACCGCTCGCCACCTTTTGCGAAACAGTGGAAATATCAATACTCTCCGTCATATTCTCTGACGGAACACCGCTTTCGGCAAGGCCGTAAAGATAGCCTGAAGCACCGGTGGTTACATCGCCGGTCTTTTCGCTCATATCGGCGGTAAGGCTCGGAGTATAGAATATAAAAAATCCGCCGGCACATAAACCTAAAATTACAACCAAGCATAAGACAACGGACAAAAATACCTTTAAACCCTTTTTCATAGATAACTCCTTTCGAGCTGTGTTAAGCTGAATATCTACGGAATAATTGTATATTTTTAATCAAATTTAATCGAGAAAGCAAAGGTTAAGCGCATTATGCTCTACCTTGAAATCAACAACATCGTAATCAAAATTTTCCCCGTCACATTCGCCGAGCATTTTGACTCCGTCGCTGACCCATACCTTGCCGCCTGTAAGATAACTGGTTATTGCTTTTTTAATTTCTTTCACATTACCCTTGCTGTAATTAACTATAAGCGATGGTGCTTCGTGCAATTTAAGAGGCTGGCACATAGCAAAATCAAGTATTCCGTCGTCAAGCTTTGAATCGGGTGCAGGGCAAAATCCGCCGCCGTAATAGCTTGCATTGCAAATTGCAAGCATGGCAAAGTCAATAGGCGATTTCGTAATCTTATAGGGCTGTCCGTTTTCGTCTATGCAGTCAAGGTCAAGATTAATAGTATACCTCAACGGACGACACAAAACCGGAAAAATTGCAAGATTATATGCCTGTGATCCTAAAAACGGAATTTTACCGGCAATTTTCCTGCCGATTGTTTCCACCATAACATCAAGACCGAAGCTCATAATATTAATACATTTTTCGCCGTTATAATCAATCAAATCTATCGGCTTAACTTTATACTTTATTTTGCCGTTATAAAAACCGAAAGCCTTTATAACATTTTCTACATTAATCTTTTTTGTACCGTAAATTTTCTTTGCAAAGTCATTACCCGTTCCGAGCGGAAGAATCAGCATGGGAGTATCGCTTCCGGCAAGACCGTTTGCAATCTCGTGTACCGTACCGTCTCCGCCGCAGCTGACGATAACGCAGTCCTTGCCGTATTTTTCGGAATATGAGGACGCAATATCCTTTGCCTCGCCCTTGCAGTGCGTTTGCTCGATAATCATTTCGTCGTCGATAAGACGAAATGTGGATTTAATCCTGGAAAATATCTTTTTCTTATCATCGTTTCCCGCTATCGGATTTATAATAAATATATACTTCAAAAAAATTATCCTCTCTTCTGTAATCATTTAAGCGTTTTAAACTTATGCGGGTTAAATAACCCGTGTCTCGCCGACAGGTCTGATAATCAGAACATAGCAGGAGCCTTTGCCGAAAACACTGTCCATAAGCTTCCTATACTCATCGAGCATATCAAGCGGTACAAACGCCTGGATTGTACCTGCAAATCCGCCTCCGTGTACTCTCCAAGCTCCCCTGCCCTCAAGTATTTGCTGGCTGAGACACAGCGCAAGAGACAGCTTTTGCTCGGTCGAATTTTTAGGCGTATAGACATTTTGATTATTCATAAACGCCGAAAGACCCGACTGCGTAATTATTCCCTTGAACGAATCAAAATCATCGTCTTCAAGGCTTTCAACCGCTTTTTCAACCCTGATATTTTCGTTGAAAAAGTGCATTGCTCTGAGAAGCGCACGGTCGTTTACTTTTTTTGTAAGCTGAGGCACTGCACTCAAAAAATCATTGTAATCAATTTCTCTTAAAACGGAGTGACCCATTGCTCTTGCAACAGCCTCCATCTCACTCCTGACAGTGGCATAATCATCCGTGAGGTCGCTGTGATTGCCGTGGGTATCAACTATGCAAAGAGCGTGATTTGATTTTTCAAAATCAAAATTAACCTTTTTTATAATCGGATTTTCCGTACTCTTAAAATCAATGGTAACGAAAGAACCTACTGCCGAAGCCGTTTGGTCTAAAAGCCCCGACGGTTTGCCGAAAAATACATTTTCACTGTACTGAGCCGATTTTGCAATTGTAATGCTGTCTATATTTCCGCCGTTAAAAAGATGGGAAATTATTGCGCCGATAAGCACCTCGAATGCCGCTGATGATGAAAGTCCCGAACCGCCCATAACATCGTTTGTGGTGCAGGCGTCAAAGCCCGCTGTTTTGAATCCGCATTCACGAAGCCGTACCGCCATTCCCTTTATCATAGATGAGGATTTACCATAATCCGCAGGATTGGGGTCCTCATCGGACAAATCAACCGTATTCATAGGGTGACCCTCGGATTTTTCCCTGATAACAAATTTGTTATCGCTCTCAGCGGCAACGGCAATTGCGTCAAGATTGATCGAAGCGGCAAGCACCTTTCCGTTATTATGGTCGGTATGATTGCCGCATATTTCCGTCCTGCCGGGAGCACTGAGTACAATGACATCACGATCTCCGCCGAACAGGCTGATGAATTTTTTTGCCGTTTTTATGTACCTGGGCTTCTGCTTTTCCACCGCCTCGTCGGTTACATAAATCCTTTTGAGCGCAGTGTCGGCGTCACCGCTTTCTATCATTTTTATTAATTCTACGGCGTTCATTAAATATCTCCCTTAATCAACCGCAATATGCGGCAATGCGTTAAAGCACAATAAAATTTTATTTAAGGAAATTCATTTAAAATTGCAGTTTAAGCAAAAAAGCAAAATTACAAAACGATTTTATACTTTTCCTTTTTCGAATAAATCAAAAGCGTTTGATTCATTTGCTTCGATTTTATACCGTAAAAAATATTGAAAAGCATAATTGAAATACCTGTAAAGCCGACTATTATCATCAGCAAAACAATAAACTGAACCGAGAACGGATTGTAAACCGCCGCACCGATTCTTGTATAAATATATAATCTCGGCAAAAATCCGAGCAGACTGATAAGCGTGTAATAAAGATAATCATACTTCATCGAGCCGTAATACTTGGATACCATCCCGAGCGGAATACTCGGAACCAGCCTTGATACAAAAAGGACATACGGATTACCGTTGCCTTTAAATTCTATCCATTCACGGATAAAATGAAGCTGTTTTATGCCGAGTATCATACCCGTCCAGCCGCCGCCGATAAATTTACCCTCCAAATATTTTACCGTAAAGAAGAATGCGGTAAAAATAAGGTTAATTATAATCGCCTGCGTAAGCGAAAATACCATACCCGATATAACGCACAAAAAGCTCATAGGAATCGGCAACTGACACTTGACGATATAAAGAGCAAATACGCAAATGATTATTTCAGCATAAGAATCGAGATTAGCAACCGCTTGGTCTATTTGGTTAAGCCAGCTTATAAGCATATCAAACCTGGCTTCGAGACGAGCGTGATTGTAAAGCACAATGCTCAAAAAAACAAGAAGCGCCAAGGTTATCACTATTATAACATTTGATATTAAATTTGTTTGGTGTCGTTTTTGCTGTTTCACAGTTTCATCTCCGAATGTGATTTATTTTGAAAGAGAGTTTTCGCTCCTCCATTCATAAAAATTGCCTAAAAATTCAAAATCGGGCAATTCGTCGGACAATGCGCATATTAAATCGAGAGTTTTTTCGTCCCTGACGCTTCCGAGGACATCGACATAAAAATAATATTGGAAATCCGAATTTTCAATCGGTCTTGACTCAAGCTTGGTAAGATTAAGCCCGGTCATTGAAAATCTGCCGAGTATCCTGTAAAGTGCGCCGGTTTTGTGAGAAACGGAAAATATGAGAGAAATTTTTTCAGCATTTTCGTCTATAACAAGATTTTTGGAAATAACGATAAACCTTGTAGTGTTGTTATTATTATTCTGAATATTCCTTTTTAAAACTTTAAGACCGTAATTTTTTGCCGCAAGCTCCGAGCATATTACGGCAATATCATTCCTGCCCGACTCGGAAACATATTTTGCCGCCGCAGCCGTATTGGTGTGGTTTATACCCGTGAAATCAAAATTTTTGAGGAAATTATTGCACTGGGAAAGCGCCTGCGGATGGGAATAAACATCGGTTATATCCTCGTATTTTGTATCCGGCTTTGCGCACAGGCAATGCTCTATCTTTAAATCATATGCGCCGACTACATAAAATCTGTACTTTATTATCAAATCGTACGATTCGTGTACCGAACCGGAAGTGGAATTTTCCACCGGTATTACACCGAAATCCGCATTGCCTATATTTATGGCTTCAAAAACATCCTCAAACTGCTTGAAAAATCTAATCTTGGCGTCGGGGAAGATTTTGCCTGCCGTCACTCCGCTGTATGCACCCTCAACACCCTGGCAGGCAACACGGCAATCCTTTTGGCTGAGAATACCACCCTGCGAAAGCGCAGTGTTAATCATATCCTTAAACTCTTTTCCGCCGCCGATAATCTTATGCTGCAAAGCTCTTGAAGCGTCCATCATAGAAGAGAAAACAGTTTTGATTGTTTCTCCGTTATCGCCGCATTTTTCTGCAACGCTGTCGAGTATCTGCTGTTCCCTCTCCTCGTTTAAAACCGGGAGTCCCCTCTCGTTTTTATACTCCGCTACCTGACCGGAGATTTCCATTCTTTTGCTGATAAGCGGAATAAGCTCATCGTCTATTTCATCAATTTTCTTTCTAAGTTGTAATAAATCCATTAAATGTATTTTCCTCTGTGTTTCACAATTTTAAATAATTATATTATAAAATCCAAAAAGATATTTACAGCATTAAATCAAGCAGTCCCAAAGCAACCGCCGATTCAATAACGACTGTTGCTCTGTCAACTATGCAAGGGTCGTGCCGACCTTTTATGACAAGAGTTTCCTCTTCCATTGTTTGCAAATTGACGCTTTGCTGCGGCTTTGATATGGACGGAGTAGGTTTTATTGCGACTCTCAAAACAATAGGCGTACCTGTTGTTATACCGCCGAGTACACCGCCGTTATTGTTGCTTTTAAGCGCCACCTTGCCGTCCTTTATGCAGTAAGGGTCGTTTGCCTGCGAACCTCTCATAGAGGAAAGTGCAAAGCCCTCGCCGAACTCAATACCCTTTACCGCAGGTATGCCGAAAAGAATTGAAGAAAGTTTGCTTTCAACCGTCGAAAACATACTTCCGCCGACGCCCGCTTCAACACCTATTGCCGCACATTCCACCATGCCGCCGATACTGTCGAGATCAAGCCGAGCTTTTTCAATTTCCTCTCGCATTTTTTCCTCTGCTTCATCATCTATGACGGAGAATGAGGTTGATGAAAGCTTATCAAGAAGCTCCTTTGAAATATTATTTTTATCAAAAGGCTTGTCGTATACATTGCCGACGGACGATATGTGAGCGCCGACAGCCACACCTTTTTCGGCAAGTATCTGCTTGGCAACCGCTCCCGCAAAAACAATCGGTGCGGTAAGCCGTCCGCTAAAATGACCTCCGCCCCTGACATCGTTAAAACCGTTATATTTAACATAAGCGGGATAATCGCTGTGCGACGGACGGGGAACGCTCATTACATTGCCGTAATCAGCGCTTTTGGTATTAGTATTTTTAATTTCCACGGCAAGCGGTGCGCCTGTGGTGACATCGCCGAGCACACCGGAAAGAATATGGGGAATATCCTTTTCAAGCCTCGGTGTTGAGGTCTTGTCCTTTCCCGGAGCCCGCCTTGCCATATCACGGTAAATCTGCTCGGTGTCAAGCTTGACGCCTGCCGGCAAACCGTCTATTACACAGCCGATTGCTTCGCCGTGGCTTTCGCCGAAAACGGATACTTTAATTTTATCGCCGAATTCAGATGACATTAGCTTTACCTCCGAGCATATTATAATCCTCAAAAAATGACGGGTAAGATTTATTTATACTTTCGGCATCGTCTATAACCGTATCTCCGTTTGCAAAAAGAGCCGCAACGGAAAATGCCATTACAATCCTGTGGTCGTTAAATCCTTTAAGCCGAGCGCCGTTTACCGCTGAGGTGCCGTTTATTATCATACCGTCCTCGGTTTCAGTTGCATCAACACCTATAGCTTTTAAATTGGAAACAACCGAATAAATGCGATTTGACTCCTTAAAACGCAGTCTTTGAGCGCCGTCTATAACTGTCCTGCCCTTTGAAAAAGCAGCAAGAACCGCAATTGCAGGAACAAGGTCGGGAATATTTTTTGCATTGATATGCGCACCGTTAAGCTCGCTTTTAACGCACCGTACCGAATCGTCGTCAACGACGGTCTTTGCACCGAATTGTTTTAATACCTGCACTATTTCCCTATCGCCCTGCGCTGAGTTCATATTCATACCCTTAACGGTTACATCGCCGCCGATTGCACCGGCAACAAGGAAAAATGTGGAATGCGACCAGTCGCTTTCAACCGTATAATTAATTTTTTTATATTTTTGACCGCCCTTTATCAAATAGCCGAAATCGGTTTCCCTGACGCTTACGCCGTAGGTATCCATAACACCGACCGTCATATCCGCATACGGCTTTGATTCAAGCGAAGTTTTCAAAACAACTGCACTGTCGCCGTCAAGTAGCGGCAATGCCATAAGAAACCCGGTTACATACTGACTGCTGACATCGCCTCTGACCTCGTAATTACCGTTTTTCAGCTTCCCGGATATAGTAAGAGGAAGCTTTCCGTCGCTCTCGGCACTGACGCCGTGGAGAGGCAAAAGCTCGGTATATTCGCCGAGCGTTCTGTTTAAAAGACTGCCGACACCGGTAAAGGTAACGCTCCTGCCGAGCGCCGCCGCAATCGGTATCGTAAAACGCATTGTAGAACCGCTTTCAATGCAGTTGAGCGTGTTGTCGTTATTTTTCAGTGACTCGATAACTCCGAGAGTCGCTTTCATATCCATTGAATTTATTATCGGCTCAACCGTACCTCCGCCTGCCAAAAAAGAGCATATGAGCGCCCTGTGGGCAACTGATTTTGACGGCGGAACGGTAACAATACCGTCAAGGCTCGACCGACTGATAAATACCTCGCTCATCGGCACACTCCCTTACACGCTGAAAAATTCGTTCAGCTTTTTTGCGTTGACAGGCATAATAAAGCTTTCTCCGATTTTGTTAAGCAGTACAAGCTTTATTTCATCACCTGCACGCTTTTTATCGGCGCTCATTGCACCGACAATGTCGGCGAAAGAATAGGAATCCGCAATCGGGAGATTATTTTTTTCAATAACCTTAACAAGCCTGTCTTTTGTTCCCTTTTCGGTAAAGCCGTTATTCTCCGCCGCTTCGGTAATCATAACCATACCGACGGCAACTGCCGCACCGTGGCTTATATTTTTAAAATTCCAAAGCTTTTCTATAGCGTGACCGCAGGTGTGTCCGAAATTGAGGAGCGCTCTTTCACCATGCTCCTTTTCGTCATTTTCAACAACCTGTCTTTTAATATCAAGACACTCGTAAATTATATCGTCGATGAAATCCTTTGCATTCTCTTTTTCAAGAAGTTCAAAAAGCGATGCGGATTTTATACAGCCGTACTTAATTACCTCGCCCATTCCGTCGCTGAAATAATAGTCATCGAGAGTTGAAAGAACATCCGGATCGATTATAACCATACTCGGCTGGTGAAAAGCTCCACAAAGATTTTTACCCTGCGGCAAATCGACCGCAGTTTTTCCGCCGACGGACGAATCTACCTGGGAAAGAAGTGTTGTGGGTATCTGGATATATTTTATCCCTCTGAGGTAAATTGCGGCTGCAAAGCCGGCCATATCTCCGCACACACCGCCGCCGAGCGCAACAACGGTATCGAGACGGTCAAGTCCGCATTTAGCCAGGAACTCGACAATATCAATAACGACAGAGGTATTCTTTGACTCCTCGCCGGCTTTAAAAATATATGTGAATACCTCATATCCCTGCTCTTCAAGCGAAGTCTTAACTCCGTCTAAATAGAGCGGTGACACATTTGTATCGCTTATCAGAGCAATTCGTTTGCTGCTGATAACGATTTTAATAAGCGAACCGGCTTTTTTGAGCAATCCGCTTTCAATCAAAATATCGTAACCGTCGCCGACATTGACAGTCAGTTTTTTCATCAGCCGATTTCCTCCTTGATTTTATTGCCCTTTTCCATAAGGTCATGAAGCTGCTGTGCGTCTTCGTTGACAATGCAGTATTTGAATTTCATCAAATTTGACACCAAATCGTCAATTTCATCAACAAGCGGTTCCTTATTATCAATAAAAAGCTCAGTCCACATATCGGCATTAATACGGGCAACTCTGCTGACATCTCTGTAACTACCGGCGGAATAGCCCGAATGGTACGGCGCTAACGGCGAAAGCACATACGAACAAGCAAGAACATGGGCAATCTGAGAAGTGAATGCAATCATCTCATCGTGATGCTCCGGCGTTGTGACAACGGTTCTTGCAAACTTCATCTCCTGAGCAAGACCTATAAGAGCGTCGGCTTTACTGCGTGGGGTATCGTCAAACGGAGTGCAAATGAAAGAAGCGGTATCAAAAAGATTATCAAGCGAATTATCGTATCCGCTGACTTCCCTGCCCGCCATCGGGTGTGCGCCGATAAAATAAAAATCAAAATTTTCTTTTTCAAGCTCACGGCAAATTTTAGTCTTTACTCCGCAGGAATCGGTAACGATGCTGTTTTTCTTGAAATAATCACGGTTATCCTTAATAAAAGCAGTGATAGCGTCAGGATAAAAATTGACAAATGTAACATCCGCTTTAGGGATTATATCTTTAAGCTCACCTGTTTCATCAATCACGCCGTCGTTTAACGCACGATTTGCCACACTTTGTGTTCTGTTCCAACCGATGATGTGGTGAGTTGTATTTTTCTTTAATGTTTTTGCGAGGCTGGCGCCTATAAGACCCAGACCTGCTATAAGAATATTCATACATTAACCTCAAAAATAAAACGAGTAATTCTCTGCGGATTTAAAACCACAGTCATATTTATGGTAATATATAACTTAAAATATGTCAAATGTAATTCGGCTTTTTTATTCTTTTGTAATGAATTAGACAGCTAAAAAAGTGCCATAACAAATGTTGTGGTATTATATTTAGAAATTTTTTACTTAAACATTGCGGAGCTGTAAAAAAACAGCAAAGCAAAAATCGGGATTCACAGAAAAAGTGAGTC
>JAJQGZ010000050.1 GCA_021200075.1 Clostridiales bacterium
GGATTCAATCGCTATGGATTTTTTAGATGTTCAACTTCATTTTACAATCGGCCCTCGAAAAATAATCCTTGATTTTATCGTGAAAATAATGTAAAAATAATGTATAAATAATATATAAATCAAAAATGCGGCTGTAGTTCATCGGTAGAATGTGAGCTTCCCAAGCTCAACAGGTGGGTTCGACTCCCATCAGCCGCTCCATACAGTGCAACACAAAAGTGCCGAGAACATTGCATTTTCGGCACTTTTGTTATTTGATATTACTATTTGTTTTTCGCTTCTTCATCAGCAACAAATTTTTTCACTTCTTCATTCATAATTTTTACAGCTTCGCATAATTTCATACAGATATTCATAAGTTCCCCTGCCGTAACGCTTACTTCTTCATATTCGCACTCACAATCATCTAACAAATGCAAAAGCTCGTTGAAAGTATCATTGATATACTTATGAGCATCAAGAAACTCCTGATAACTGATTTTTCTGAACATTTTTGATGAAAGTTGGTCGTCAAAATTTTTGCAAGCAGCATTGTACCCATCCATAAATGCTTTATTATTAGTTTTTTAATTGCTCTGCTTTCGTCTTGGAAATATCCTTTGCGATAAGCTTCTTCGGATTTTCGTTCAGCTCCTTCCGACATATTGCTGTATATCAATCCTGCGAAAATCAATTCTCCAAAATCATCCATAAAATCACCAAAATATTGAATAATCAATCAATTTTGGCAACGGTGTTATATGCACATTCGGTTGCGTCGGCTATCCTGCCGGACTTAACACTGTCGCCGATATTGTAAAGCTTATAGCTGTGCGGAGATTTTTTAAGCTCGTCATAAAGTGTGGTATCGCTTTTGACACCGAGGGAAAGAACCACAAAATCCGCCTTGACATTAAACTTCATATTATCCTTTAATCTTTCAAGCAAAACTCCGTCGGGGTTGACTGCGAGGAGCTTGTGACCGGTGAGGAATTCGGTATTCGCCTCTTTGAGCTTAGGCAAAGCATCATCAAGGTGCTGGAACCACATACCCGGCGCAATTTCGTCAGCCATTTCAACAATTGTTACGCTGTTGCCCTGAGAAATAAGAAGCTCGCTTGTTTCAAGCCCGGTCATTCCCGAGCCGATAACAACAACCTTTTTACCGCTGAAAGTTACTTTTAAATTCAAAATATCTGTCGATGTGCAGACATTATCCGTCTTAAAGGAATCCGGGAAAACCGCATTGCCGCCGGTTGCATTAATGACAACATATGGGTTCAAGCTGTCAACAAGCTGCTTATCAGCTTTGGTATTAAGCTTTATTTCAACACCCTTTTTAACAAGATTTTCAAAAAGGTCGGTGCAAGCCCAGTTCATTTTTTCCTTATGCGGAGGCTTCGCCGCCAAGGTAAGCTGACCGCCGACAGAAGATTCCTTTTCAATAACCGTCACATCAAATCCCCTGTCCGTAAGAAGCTCCGCCGAGGTAAGACCTGCGACACCTGCTCCGACAACAAGTGCTTTTCTGCCGTTGCCGTTTTTGATGAGAGGATGCTTTTCCGAACCGAGACAAGGGTTGACCGAACAGCGACCATGATCATATTTATAAGCGTTATGCATCATACTTTCAAAGCAGTACAAACAGCATATACATCTTTTAATCAGCTTTTCATCGCCGTTTTTCGCTTTATTCGCCCAATGAGGGTCGGCAAGCAGAGGTCTGCCGAGGGAAATAAAATCCTGAGTCCCCTCTTCAAGCTGGCTTTCCGCCTGCTGAGGGGAGCGGATAAGATTGGCGGCGATTACGGGAATGTCGACTGCCTTTTTAACTTTTGAAGCAAGATACTTTCTCCAACCGCAGTCAAACGAAGTAGGCTCAAGCCAGTAGTTAAAAGTATCGTAAGCGGCGGAGGAAACATCAATTGCATCTATCCCCTCTTCGTTTAAAATTTTTGCCATTTTAATTCCGTCATCAAGCGAGTAGCCCTTGCCCTTTTGCCCGATTTTATCATACATTTCGTCAACACTCAAACGCACGACAATCGGAAAATCCTTGCCGCAGTTTGCTCTGATTCCCCTGATTATTTCAAGGAGAAATCTCATTCTGTTTTCAAGGCTTCCGCCGTATTCATCTGTACGCTTGTTGGTGTTTGGAGAAAGGAACTGCTGAATAAGATAGCCGTGAGCGGCGTGAAGCTCGACGCCGTCGCAACCCGCTTTTTTTACCCTTACCGCACCCTCGACAAATTGAGCGATAAGCTTTTTAATTTCTTTAACCAACAGAGGTCTGTTGACGCTGTCGCTGAGCTTGCTTTTTTCGCACTTGCTCGGCGCCACAACTCTCGGCACTATATGATTATCCTGCAATTTTTTACCCGGAGGTATTACGGCATTGACGAGGATTTTTGTATAAAGCTCACCCATAATTTTATTGCCGACGTTGCATATCGGCACCGTACCCATCATAAGACCGAGGTTCTGCCTGCCGGGGTGATGAAGCTCCACCATAATCTTACAGCCGTGGAAATGAATCCTGTCTGCAAGCTCTTTCATAGCAGGGATTTGGTAATCGTGGCTCATACCGAGCTGACCGAAAGAAGAAGCGCCGGTAATATCGTTTATACGGGTAATTTCCGTTATAATAAGGCCAACGCCGCCTGCCGCCCGTTCCTCGTAATAATCCATCAGAGTATCGGTGGCACAACCGTTATACTGACCAAAGCCCATACACATCGGCGCCATAACTATTCTGTTTTTTGTCTCCAAAGAGCCTATTTTCATAGGCGAGAACATCATATCGTGGCTCATATTATGAATCCTTATAAATAATTGCGGATAGAAACAGGTGATTGCTAATCACCCTTGATTAACGGAAAAACTGCCTGACAGTTACAGTAATAGTAATAAAGAAAATTTATTGTTTTTTCTTTTTCTTCTTATTTCCGGTATGCTTGGCGGCATTTAGCTTTTCCTTTTCCTTGTCATAATTTTTAGACCAAACGGAATACCAGATAAATATCAAGGCAACAACTAAAATAACCAACACTACGGGAATTATGTACTTGAAATTTTCAAGCTTTGCCGATATATCTTGAAAAGCGGCGAGGTAATATATCATATATGCCATTCCCTCGTTATCGTCGACGGTAATTTTATCGTCATATGCAAGGGTTACTTTATTGCCGTCTTCGTCATAATAATAGTAGTTGTTTTTCTTGAGCGGTTCGGTTTCGTCCGCTTCGCTGTCGTAATCAGCATTTCTTTCAACATATAAAACTATGTCGCAATCGTCACTGTAATTGCTGAGGTCTACGCTTTTGGGAAGAAATGTATAAACAAGCTGTGACCGCACGGAATCTGCGTTGGCATAGCAAATAACCGATACCAATATTACCACAAAGGCAATAACGGCAACGACTATACCCGCTGTCCTTAATTTTTTTATTTTCTTTTCACTCTTTTTGTTGTTAGTTGAAACTGTTAAATTTTCACTCATTTAAATTCACCCATTAGATTATAACAAAATGATTAGGCAAGGTCAAGAGCGGATAAAAAGAAAGAAGACCGTCTGTTTAAAGACAGTCTTCCTGTTATTGATAAAATATTTATTGTATCGGAATTTAAGAAATTACTTTTTATTCTTCTTAGCTTCTTTTGCTTCTTTTTCGGCAATCTTTGCTTTGGCTTCCTCGACAATTCTCTTTTGTTCTTCAGCCTGAGCCTTTTCTGCTTCCTTGCGAGCCTTTTCTTTTTCAATCGCCTTTTGACGTTCCTTTTCATCTTTCTCGGCTTTGCGGGCAAGTCTCTCTTCTTCGAGAACCTCATCGGACTTAGCCGGAGCTTTTGCAACGGCAATATTAATTCCTGTTGCTACAAGAAGCAATACGAGAGCTACAAAATAGCCCCAGGAAATCGAAGCGCTTGCGTTGATTACAGGCATCTCGCCGAAGTTGAAAGCAACCTCCTGCGAAGCAACAGAACCTGACATAACAAACATAATCACGGAAGCGATTGAAGCTAAAATTGAAAGAACATCAAATACAACTATAGATTTGGTTTTAGGATGTTTACACATTATAATATTAAAGAAGAACGCAATTACAATAAACAATGCACTGAGCACAAAAAGCAGATAACCGATAACAGAAAATGTAAGCGCTCCGCCGTAATTTTCAAACTTCATATTGGTGAAGAACAAGCTCATATTACCGAAGAAGCCCTGGAAAAATTCCACAAGCGAATTATTACCGGTGAAAAGACCGTATATGGTCAAATCAAAGCTTTCACCCTCACTGCTGAGCGTAGCCCAAGGAAGAATAAAGCCGATTGCCGGGAGAAATGTCAATACAAGACGGGCAATCCTGAGCTTTGTTCCCCAAATAGAATATGCTATCATATTCAGAGATTTATAAAAACTGGCAAACGCTTTTTCGGCACGGACATTATCCTTCTCAAGCCTTGCCTGCCAGTTATAGTTAGGAATTGAAATACCGCAGGCGGAACATTCCGCTTTAACATTCCATATATGTAATTTTTTACCGCAATTGGGACAGGTTGCTGCCATAACTGAGTACCCCTTTCAAAAGTCACTACCTAATTATTTTATAATTATTTTTGTTGAATGTCAATACATTTCATGATATTTCATCAAAATAAAAAATGTAAATTGCTGTTAATTTGTGAAAGAAATAGAGCAAAATAATTTATGAACAAATAAAACGGTTTATTTTTATTTTTTCTATTCGAAAATTGCAAGTGCAAGTTGAACACTTCCGTGTAAAAGTTTAATAGAGTCC
>JAJQGZ010000190.1 GCA_021200075.1 Clostridiales bacterium
TCACGGTCACGCTCCCGATAATTTTATCACAGTCACAGTAAAAATCAACAGCATTTTTGTTAAATTCATCAATATTTAAGATTTTTTTAATTAAATTAACATTATTATTTTGAGTATTAAACTCGGCTATGCGTAAATGTCTTTTATCCGAAACGGCATAAACATTGTCTTTAATTTGTATTTTTGCAAAAGGAGAAGCAAGAGAGTCCGTGATTTTGAGAAGATGTAATCTGTCAATGGTAAAGCCGTTATCGGTAAAATATTTTGATATAACTCTTTTTATAACTGCGATATTATATCCGTTTAAAATGTCAAGTGAAAGCATGCCGTCGCAAAGGCTTGAAGCATACGCTTCTTTAACCTCGTTTTCAATAAATTCATAATCCTCGCAGGCATTCGAAATAAAATTATTAACTGCATTTTCCACATTGGGATTTATTGATTTTGCGTGGGGAAAGATTTGATTTCTGACAATATTGCGTGAATATTTATTATCAAAATTGGTGCTGTCAACCTTGTATTCAATATTTTCCTCTCTGCAATATTCTCTTATTCTATCGGCGGAGATTTCAATAAGAGGGCGAATTATTCTGCCCCTGACGGGAGGCACGCCGCACATTCCCTTTAAGCCCGTTCCTCTGAATAATCGAAACAAAACAGTCTCCGCATTGTCGGAAAGATTATGCGCTGTTGCAATTTTGTCGCAATCAAAAGAGCTGAAAAATTCATACCGCTTTTCCCTCGAATATTCTTCAACACCCATTGAAGCTTTCCTCGCTTCCTCAACTGCATTGATATGCAGAATATGAAATTCAAGAGAATTTTTTTTACAATAATTTTCAACAAAATCGGCGTCGTCAAGCGATTCCTGCCCTCTGATGCCGTGTTCTATATGAGCGACAAATACATCAAGGCTGTACCTATCCTTTGCCCAAAGCAGAAAATTGAGCATTGCCATAGAATCGGCACCGCCCGATACAGCCGCCAAAACTCTGTCGCATTTTGAAAGCATATTGTATTTTTCAACGGTTTTCAGTATTTCTTCATTCATAATGCGATTTATCTATTGAACGGAATCTTGTAAATTCATTATCAAAGGTCATTTCGATTGTGCCGGTTGCACCGTGACGATTCTTGGCAACGATTACCTCGGTTTTGTTTGCATCAATATCATCCTGCTTTTCCTCGTCAACCTCATCCTTATAATAATACTCACGGTAGAGGAAAATAACAATATCGGCGTCCTGCTCTATGGAACCCGATTCTCTCAAATCGGCAAGCTGGGGCTTATGTATTTTTCCGTGTCCCTCGGTACCTCTTGAAAGCTGGGCGCAACAAACGACGGGAATATTAAGATCCTTTGCCATCATTTTGAGATTACGGGTAATTTCGGAAACTTCCTGTACACGGTTTTCCTTTTTAACAGCACTTGTAATAAGACCGAGATAATCTATGATTATACAGTCAACATTCTTCATACGGCGAACCCTTGACTTAATTTCGGGTACGGTAATAGAAGAGGTATCATCAAGATAAAGCTCAACATCGTTGAACTGCCCTGCCGCATTGCCGAGACGAACCCACTCGTCATTGGTAAGCTCTCCCGTTTTAAACTTCTGCGATTCAACTCCCGCCTGAGCGGAAAGCAATCTTTCCGCAAGCTGTTCCTTGGTCATCTCAAGGCTGAAGAAAACGCATTTTTTCTTTGACTGCATTGTAATATTCTGCGCAAGGTTTAACGCAAAGCTTGTTTTACCCATAGCGGGACGGGCGCCGATAAGAATAAGATCCGATTTATTCAGTCCGTTTATAAATTTATCAAGCGTACCGAAGCCGCTGGGTATACCCTTATATTTTTCTTTTTCCTCTCCGGTAATAAGAGTAAGTCTGTTATATACATCGTTTACTATAACCTTGCTTACCTTAACCGGCCCGTTCTTTTCCTTACCCTGCCTGATATTATAAATCATCTGCTCGGCACTGTCCAAAATAACGGAAGCATCCGCTTCGCCGCTGGTAGCTCTTTCTATAATATCGGTTGAAACATTAACGAGGGTACGAAGATAGTATTGCTCCTTAACTATCTTTGCATAATACTCTACATTAGCGGTTGACGGAACGGACTGAGCAAGCTGAAGCAAATACTCTCTGCCGCCCGACTTATCATAAAGCTTTTCTTTGGTAAGAGTATCGGCAATAATTATCGGGTCTATAGCCTTGGAATTTGTATACATCAGCATCATTGCGCTGAATATCGCTCGGTGCTGAGGCATGTAGAAGCAATCGGCGTTAATATGAGCGACAACTTCCTCCATACAGCTCGGCTCCACCAAAATAGAACCGAGAACGGACTGCTCCGCTTCAAGGTTAAACGGCATATTAATGCCGGAGGTAAGATTGCTGTTATCAGCCATAGCTTATTCCTCCGTTACCTGAACAAAAATTTGGGCCGTAATTCCCTGATAAACCTTTACCGAAACGGTTACCGTACCGAATGTTTTAATATCTTCCATAACTATTTTACGCTTGTCAACATCGATACCGATCTGTTCTTTAATCTGCTTTGAAATATCCTTTGATGTGACAGAACCGAAAAGCTTGCCGTTTGCTCCGGCTCTCGCTTTCACTTTAAAAGTTTTGTCGTTAAGCTTATCGGCGTCAATCTGTGCGGATTTTATTTCTTCTTGCTTATGAAATTTTTTAGCGGATTCCTTATTGTTAAAATCGTTCATAGCGGCTGAATCTGCCTGAACCGCAAGTCCCTTGGGGAAAAGAAAATTCCTTGCATATCCGTCGGACACATTCACCAAATCTCCTTTTTTGCCGAGACTTTTAACATCCTGCTTTAAAATGACCTTCATTGCACACACTCCTATATTTCCATCAAAATCGGAACGACCATCGGTTTGCGTTTAGTTTTTTCATACATAAGATAAGAAATTTCATCACGCAATTTGGTCTTGATTGAATTCCAATCCTTGAATTTTTCGCTGTTATAGCCGTTTTCTATTATCTTTGCGGACAATTCCTTGGCGGATTTCATAAGAGCTTCATTTTCCTTTACAAAAACAAATCCTCTTGAAACTATATCCGGACCACTTATTGTTTTGCCGGTTACGCTGTCGATTGTGGCGGCTATTATAATTATTCCGTCCTGAGAAAGATGCTTCCTGTCCTTGAGTACTACATTACCGACATCGCCTACTCCGAAGCCGTCTACATATACCTCGCCGGCGGTTACGGATTTTAAATTTTTAATTCCGTTTGAAGAAATATCAATCCTGTCGCCGATATTGCCGATATAAATATTCTTCTTCGGTATGCCCATCGCAGCGCCTAAAGAAGCGTGCTTTTGCAAATGCTTTTGCTCGCCGTGAACAGGGATAAAAAACTTCGGCTTTACAATACCGAGCATCAGTTTAAGCTCTTCCTGGCAGGCGTGACCCGAAACATGGACATCATACATTTTTTCGTAAATAACCTCTACGCCGTGCTTCATAAGCTCGTTTACAACATTGCTAACCATTTTTTCATTTCCGGGAATCGGCGTTGCGGAAATTATAACAAAATCATTCGGCGTAAACGAAACTTTCTTATGTTCGCCGAACGCAATCTTGGTAAGAGCCGACATAGGCTCGCCCTGAGAACCGGTTGTAATAATAACAAGTTCGTCGTCATTATATTTCTTAATCTCGGTAATATCAATGAGAACGCCTGACGGAACATTAAGATAACCAAGCTCCTGGCCTACTGTAACAAGATTTTCAAGACTTCTGCCGGTAACAGCAACTTTTCTGTCAAGCAACTGTGCGACATCAATGATTTGCTGTACCCTGTGTATATTAGAAGCAAATGTAGCAACGACAATACGCTTTTTACCCGCTTTGTTGAAGAGATTTACAAACGAATCGCCGACATTCTTTTCACTCGCCGCAAGACCGGGGCGCTCCGCATTAGTAGAATCCGAGAGAAGTGCGAGAACGCCTTTTCTGCCGTACTCGGAAAATCTTGCAAGGTCAATCATATCACCGTCTACAGGCGTTGTATCAATCTTGAAATCCCCCGTTTGTATCACCACTCCGGCAGGGGTTTTAATTGCCAATCCTACCGCATCGGGAATGGAGTGATTAACATGAATAAGCTCTACATTAAAAGCTCCGAGAGTGATGTTATCCTTTGATTTAACCTCGATAAGCCTTGCAGATTTAAGAAGTCCGTGTTCCTCAAGCTTGCCTTTAATCAATCCGATTGTAAGCTTTGTTGCATAGATAGGAACATTTATCTTTTTTAAAAGATAAGCAATACCGCCGATATGATCTTCGTGACCGTGAGTAACAACTATACCCCTAATTCTGTCTGCATTCGCCTCAACATAAGAAAAATCCGGAATCACCAAATCTACGCCGAGTAAATCCGATGACGGAAAAGCAAGACCGCAGTCAACAATAAACATATCGTGACGATATTCATAGAGAGTCATATTCTTGCCGATTTCATTCATACCGCCCAAAAAGGCAATCTTTAAAGAATCCTTTTGCTCTGAGCGTTTTTGCGGCTGAGCTGACCTCTTGTTTTTATTAGTCTTTTGATAAGAAAAATAGCGTTTTTTGCTGTTGCTTCTATCATTTGTTTTCTTACCGGAAGACCTGTTTTGATTTGCCATTAAATAATTAACCTCCGTATATCTAAAAAATTAATATTCAAAATTAAAACACTGAAAAATAAATAAGAAA
>JAJQGZ010000090.1 GCA_021200075.1 Clostridiales bacterium
ATGTCCTCGGACATTTTGTAAACCATGTTACCATATCTGACATATTATCCGACCGTTGTAAATTCCCCAACAGTCGACAAAAGTCAAAATTATTTTATTTTGCAGTTGCTTTGCTGTTACTCCGACTTTTCCTTACTGGGAGCACCGCAGCATTTTTTGTATTTTTTACCCGACCCGCAGGGACACGGGTCATTAGGGCCTATCTTATGTCCTTTTCTTACGGGAGTTGCCTTTACGGTATCGTCTCCGCCGCCCGATGATGTTGCGGTAACCTTGGCTACTGCCTTGCGTTTAACATCTTCACGCCTTCTCGGCATAATTGTAAGCATCATTCTTACCGTATTTTCCCTGATAGTGGCGGTCATTTCGTCAAACATATCATAGGATTCCATACGGAAAGCGACAACCGGGTCTTGCTGAGCATAGGCTCTGAGGTGTATGCCCTGCTTGAGGTCGTCCATAGCGTCGATATGATCCGTCCAAAGCGTGTCAACATTACGCAGAAGAACCATTCTTTCAAAATCGTTGAACATTTCGTCGCCGAGGAGCTCACGCTTTTCTTCAAGGCGTTTATGCCCTCTGTCGGTGAGAAGTGCGATTGTATCGTCAATGGTAAGAGTTTCGAGTTCCTCTTCCGGGAAGTCCTCTTCCACGGTGAGCCAGCCCTTGTACTTCTCCCTCAGACCCGATACATTCCAGTCGGTCTTGTGGTCGCCTGCAAGGTAGTTTTTAACATTTTCCTCAATGTTTGTATCGAGCATACCGAGTATTTTATCCGACAGGTTGATACCGTCGAGAACCTGATCTCTCTGCTGATAGATAAGCTGCCTTTGGCGGTTCATAACATCGTCGTATTGGAGAGTATTCTTTCTTATGTCGAAGTTCCTGCCCTCAACCTTTTTCTGCGAGGATTCAACGGTCTTGGTAATCATCATGGATTCAATCGGCGTATTCTCGTCGTCGGTAAGGCGGGACATCATGGTCTGCATTCTTTCGCCGCCGAACAGACGCATAAGGTCGTCCTCGAGAGAAAGATAAAACTGACTTTCACCCGGGTCGCCCTGACGGCCGGAACGACCTCTGAGCTGGTTGTCGATACGGCGTGAATCGTGGCGCTCCGTACCGAGAATGAACAGTCCGCCGACTTCCTTAACCTTTTCCGCTTCCTCTTTTATTTCGTCCTTATACTTTGCTTCAAGCTCGGTAAAGGTCTTTCTTGCTTCGACAATTTCCTGATTATCGGTTTCCGCAAAGCCGGTTGCCTCAGCAATAAGCTCGTCCGTGTACTGCATTCTTTTCATTTCCGCTTTGGCAAGATATTCCGAGTTACCGCCGAGCATAATATCCGTACCACGGCCTGCCATATTGGTGGCTATTGTAACCGAGCCGAATTTACCTGCCTGCGCAATGATTTCAGCTTCACGGGCGTGATTCTTTGCGTTGAGTACATTGTGTGGGATTCTCGCATTTTTAAGCATTTTTGAGAGCAGTTCGCTCTTTTCAATGCTGATAGTGCCGACAAGGACAGGCTGTCCTTTTTCGTGGCATTTCTTGATTTGCTCTATAACATTGTGGAATTTGCCCTGCTCGGTCTGGAAAATGACATCGGGGTGATTCACTCTTATGAGCGGTTTGTTAGTTGGTATTTCAACAACATCAAGCTTGTATATTTCCGAAAATTCAGCTGCTTCGGTTGAAGCGGTACCCGTCATACCTGAAAGCTTGCCGTAAAGGCGGAAGTAGTTTTGGAAAGTAATGGTTGCAAGAGTTTTGCTCTCGTGCTCAACCTTAACTCCCTCTTTTGCTTCAATCGCCTGGTGCAGTCCTTCGTTATATCGTCTGCCTTCCATAATACGGCCTGTAAACTCGTCAACAATCTTAACCTGACCGTCCGTTACAACATAGTCTATATCCCGTCTCATAACGCCGTTTGCCTTGATAGCCTGGTTGATATGGTGGAGCAGGGATGTATTTTCCATATCCATAAGGTTTTCAACATGGAAATAAGCTTCCGCTTTTTTAACACCGTCTTGAGTAAGGGTTGCGGTCTTTGCCTTTTCGTCAACAACATAGTCGCCGTCGTAGGTTTCCTCGGTATCCTGCTTTTCGTCCATTTTGGCAACCTTTACCATTTTAAGAGTTTTCGCAAAAGCATTCGCCTGGCGGTAAAGGTCGGTTGACTGCTCGCCCTTACCGCTGATGATAAGAGGAGTTCTCGCCTCATCAATAAGGATTGAATCGACCTCGTCGACTATTGCAAACTTATGGCCCCTTTGTACCTTTTCTTCCTTGTACTGAACCATATTGTCACGCAGGTAGTCAAATCCCATTTCGTTATTCGTACCGTAGGTAATGTCGGCATTGTATGCCTCCTGCCTTTCGTCGTTTGTCTTTTCGTGAATAATCAGACCTACCGAAAGACCGAGGAAGCGATAGAGCTTGCCCATCCACTCCGAGTCACGCTTTGCAAGATAGTCGTTGACGGTTACGATATGCACACCCTCGCCATTAAGAGCGTTGAGGTATGCCGGAAGAGTAGCAACAAGAGTTTTACCCTCACCGGTTTTCATCTCGGCAATTCTGCCCTGGTGAAGCACGATGCCGCCGATAATCTGAACCTGAAAATGCTTCATCCCGAGAACTCTCCACGCACCCTCACGGCAAACCGCAAATGCGTCGGGGAGAATATCATCAAGAGTTTCGCCGGCGGCTAAACGGTCTTTGAGTATCTGCGTTTGTGAGGTAAGCTCCTTGTCATCCATCGCCTGATACTTTTCTTCAAGAGCAAGAACCTTGTCCGCTGTCTTTTTAACTCTTTTAACTTCTTTTTTTGAGTAATCTCCGAAAATGGCTGTTACAAATTTGTTCGCCATATTTTATACCCACCTTGTTAATTCTGAATAAGCCTGCTTGAAGTAGTGCTTTTAATATACAGCACTGAACATTTTACCATAAACACGGCTCAATGTCACGAAGTTTTTTACTTAATCGGCAATAAAAGCCGTAATTTTCAACTGATTTTTGCCTATAATTTTGCACGGCAAGAAAACTGCACGCAAATTTATTCAAATAATTTACGAATAAATAGACTTGATTGCATCGAGCGCCCCACCCGATACCTCGTTTTCCGCTTCGTCGTCAAAGCCGAGAACGAGATGGTCGTCCTCCTGCGTTACGGTAAGCATAATTTCAACCGAGCTGTCGGACATCTCCACCGAGTCAATGGAATCGCACAGAGTGCCGAGACTTTCGTCAAGGAAATTTTCGTCCGAAAGCTTACCCAAAAGAGCAATGGTGCTGTAGCTTGATTTTAAATTTTCTGCAAATTCGCTTGCGACCGAGGAAAGGTCTTTGTTCTTTACGGAAAGGGTAACCGTTGCCGCATCGGTGTCAATGCTCGTTATCTCGTATGTAAGATTTTCAAATATCGCTCTGCCAAGCTTAGCAAATTGGTCGTGCTTTTCCGCATAACCGATAATAACCGACAGCGTAGAGGAATCGACATATGTGTCAAGAGCGTCGGAGTCAAAGTCCTTTAATGCAGTCATAGCCGTGTCAACGGTCGCCGTAATGTTTTCCTCCGTCATATCTGCGCTCAAAGAGGAGCAGGCGGTGAAAAACGTGCATATCAGGCAGGCGGATAAAACAATGCTGATAAATTTTTTCATAGATAATACCGTCCTATAAATATTTATTTAGAATTTGTTTTGGAAAATGAATTGAAAAATTCCTTTATATTATATCCTTTATATTATATATAATTAGTTGCGATTTGGCAACAATAATTAAAATTATTATAAAAAAAATTGCATATCTCAAATAGATGTGGTATAATCATCAAAACCCTAACATTATCTTGATCTTAAATAATTAGCGAATTGTGAATTTGATGTAAATTTGAATTGAATTGACGAGTTGTCGTGTTGATACGGTAAAGACTGTGTGAAAAGATCATGAAACAGAAGTTGAAAAAATTTTTTGCGCCTACTCGATTTAAAAGGCTTTTTGATATCGCGGTGTCATTTATTGCGCTGATAGTTCTCTCTCCGCTGTTCCTTGTCATATGTATTGCGAATTTGCTGACGCCTAACACAAGCGTCATTTTCTCGCACGAGCGACGGGGCAGACGGGGCAAGCCATTCAAGATTTATAAATTCCAGACAATGCGTAACGATACGCCCAATGTCCCCACGGGAGAGCTGAAAAATCCAGAGCAGTATATTACAAAGGTAGGCAATTTCCTCAGGAAAACAAGCCTTGACGAGCTTCCCCAGCTTTGGAATATTCTCAAAGGGGATATGAGCTTTGTCGGGCCGAGACCTCTTATTTCCTCGGAGATGAGAGCGCACAGGTTCAGGATAGAATACGGCGTGTACCGCTTCCGTCCGGGGCTTACGGGGCTTGCGCAAATAAACGGCCGTGATGAAATATCCCTTGTCAAAAAGGTTAAGTACGACAAGTTCTATTGCGATAATTGGTCGCTGAAGCTCGACGCCACTATTTTGTTGAAAAGCGTCAAGGTCTGCCTCAAAAGAGAGGGCTTTCGGGAGGGTGTATATCACAGAAGATAATTTTGATTATCTGCTGTTTGATTGCAATTTGACTGTAATAATGCGTATTAAAATTAAGCGAGCGGATAATATGTCGGATATGGTAACATGGTTTACAAAATGTCCGAGGA
>JAJQGZ010000197.1 GCA_021200075.1 Clostridiales bacterium
TCAGTTGGTAGAGCAGCGCATTCGTAATGCGCAGGTCGTCGGTTCGAGTCCGACCATCAGCTCCAAAACCGATACCCGAAAGGGCGTCGGTTTTTTGTTATTTAAAGGTTATTTATTATGTTTGAAAATGTGATAATTTCATAGTATATATAATAAATATGCAATTTTATACAATGATATATACAATGATTTTTGTTTACCGTAAGGAGAAAGCCAATCAATGAACAAAATAAAATCTTTTTATGTTTTCGATTTTTTGAAGAATTTTTTTAAATGGCACAATGTACCTATGATGGTATATCTTTTAATGAATCTTTTATTCATATACATAGGTACAGTTGTATTAGTGTCAGGTGCGATTATGGCGTATTATGATGAAAATCTTGCAGAAATGCTGATTGATGTTGAATCAAAGGAGTTTTATTTAATTACTGCTGCAATAATAGCAGTAATATACTTTTTGGCAATATGTATTTCGCTATCTCCGGTAGGAGAATGGCTACTCAGAAAAAAGCTTCATTGCGATATTATCCAAGATGAATATATTAAAAAGAGAATTTGTCCAATATTTCAGGAAGTTTATTTAGCTGCTTGCGAAAAATCACCGGCAATTTCAGATGATATTAAAATATTTATTCAGCAAAGTGATGATGAAAATGCATTTGCAGTAGGAAGAAGGTCTATCTGTATAACTACAGGGCTGTTGTGTTGTTCCGATGATGAAATCAGAGGAACATTAGGACACGAGTTTGGACATTTGGCACATAAAGATACTGATATGAATTTGGTCGTAAATATTGCAAACTGGATGACAAATAAACTGGATGACAAATATAATTTTTCTTTTTATGTGGTTAATAATTGTAGTTAAATTTTCCTTGAAAATTGTTACATTTTTTATGTCTTTATTTTCTGATATTTTTAGTTCACTGAGTGAACTTTATGAAATGTTTGTAAGTGCAATAACTTTTTTGACAATATATCTTTTCCAAAAGCTTTGGCTCATTATCGGCAATTTATTACTGTTAGCAAAAAGTAGGGGAGCTGAATATAAAGTTGACAAATTTTCTTATGAATTAGGTTACGGCGACGGATTACTTAGATTTTTCTATAAGCTACCCGATGCAATAAAAGGAAACAAAAGCCATTTAAAAAATTCGTTACTGCCATTTCTACTGTTGGAGCAACTCATCTAAAAACTTGGAAAAGGATAGAAGCAATACAAAAATTAGAATCAAAGCAATTAGAGTTACAAAAATAATATACAGTAAACTATAAATCGGTTTGTAAAAATATATGAGTTTTTTAAATTTATGTATAGCTATGGTATTAAGGTTGCCTCACGATTAATGTGAGACAACCTTTATTGTTCGGCTGAAAATTACATCATCTTTAAATCCTCTTCTAATTAAAATTTCTCGGTTGTTTATCCCTTTTATTATAATTGACATTTACTGTTGCCAAGGTTATAATCAAAATATGAAAAAATTGCAATAAAAATGTGAGGTATGCTATGTCGCTTAAAGACGATGTTTTATACGAATTGCTCAGCGCCGAGGATTATGTGAGCGGTGAGGAGCTTGCCGATAAATATTCAAAAAGCCGTGCCGCAGTTTGGAAAGCCGTGCATTCTCTCAAATCGCAGGGATATGATATTTCCACCGTCACCAACAAGGGCTACCGCCTTACGGAAAACAATAATATAATTTCCGCAGGAACGGTTAAATCAAGGCTTGGGTACGATGCGGATGTTATTTATTATCCGTCGGTCGATTCCACAAATAATCAGTGCAGGCGTTTTCTTGCTGACGGCAGGCAGGGTACTTTCCTTGTGATTGCCGACGAGCAGACGGCAGGCAGGGGCAGGCAGGGCAAGGATTTTTATTCTCCTGCCGGTACGGGAGTTTATTTCAGCCTTGCGGTTAATACCGGTGCCTCTTTGAGCAGTGCCGTAACCGTAACCACCGCTGCAGCCGTTGCGGTTTGCCGTGCGATAGAATCAATTACCGACCTTAAACCGGGGATAAAATGGGTAAACGATGTTTATGTAAACGGCAAAAAGGTGTGCGGTATACTTACGGAAGCCGTCACGAATTTTGAGACCTCAACCGTTGAAAGCGTTATAATCGGTATCGGCATAAATGTTAGCACAACGGATTTTCCGTCAAACACAGGCAATGCCGGCAGTCTCGGCTCGGGGATTAATAGGAGCGAGCTTATAGCCGAAACGGTTAATAATCTTATGAGGATTATTGACGGCGATTACTCTATGTTTATCGACTATTACCGTTCCCGTTCGATTGTTATCGGCAAAAAGATTGATTTTATCGAAAAGGGTGTTTCAACACCTGCAACGGTTCTTTCAATCGACGAGAGGGGCGAACTTGAGGTTGAGCTTGATTCGGGCGAAAAGCGTGTTCTCAGAAGCGGAGAAATCAGCGTCAGGAATATTACATAACACGACCGATTTTCCGCTGTAAAAACAGTAAGAATAAAAGAAATTATTAAGGTGAAATTATGAAAAAGATTGATGTAAAAATCAATGTTAAAAAATATTCTGTGTTTTCCTTTGTGCGGCATTGGTTTTTTCTGTTACCGCCTGTTCAAATATGTCGAGCGTTGATGTTTCGATAATTGAAAGTCTGTTCACTGACCTCGGCAAAATATCCTACAGTGAGGATTACACCGAGCTTTCTTCCACAGATGAGAATGAAACGGATTCCTGGCGGAAGGGAATGGTGTCGGGCAACGGTTTTGTCGGATATGTTACAAGCGGTTCGCCGTATGGGGATACATTTATTTTCCAAAATATGCATTTTATTATGCCGAATGAGAACGTCAAGGATTGCCCTGAAACCTATGACGAGCTTGAAACTGTCAAGCAGTCAATAGTAAACGGCGAGGATATAACAGACGACGCAAGCTATGATGATGTTTACCGTTTCCACCCGGGCGGTCAGCTTCGTCTCAGCTTTGAGGAAAACAAAGCGTCCGATTATGTAAGATATACGGATTATGAAACAGCCCGAACTGGTGTTTATTATGAGGATAAAAACGGAATTTGGCAGAGGGAAGCGTTTACATCCCTTGCCGACGGTGTTTCGATAACCAAGCTTTCGTCATCAAGCACGGGCGAAAAAGGTGAATGTCACCCTCAGCTATGATGATATTTCAACTTTTGCAAATTTCGGCGACAACGACGAGGTTAATTTAAAATACAAAAAGCCAGTAGCCGAGGATTGCTCCTATCTCGCATTGATTGCGCATTATCCCGATTATGAAAACAGCGAGCTGAAAGACGGCGGTTACTCAACTCTTACATATGTTGTCACCGTCGGCGGAACCAAGGAGCGTGTTGCACTCGATAAGAACACCGAGGAGGAACAGTATGCTTCCGACGAAAATTACGGTATAAGTATTACCGATGCCGATGAGGTTTATCTCATAACCGTTTCAGACCGTACATACAATATGGGCGATTACGATGCTTTTGCCGATACCGACAGCTTCGAGCTTATCGACAGCCTTTATTCGCAAACGCAGGAGGTTGCTCAAAAATATGAAACCACCGACGGCGGATTCGATTACGATACTGCGCTTGACGAGCATCTTGCGGTATATCAGCCGCAGTTTGACGCTGCGGAATTTTCTCTTGAGGACGAAGTAAGCACGCAGTCTAACGAAAAGCTCCTTAAAAATCAAAAGGGCAAGGACGAAATTCAAAGCGATATTGCCGAGCGAACCTATTATGCCGGCAGATATGCTTATCTTTGCTGTTCGGGATATTCCACAAGCAGACTTTACGGTATGTGGACAGGCGAATGAAATACCGGCTGGGGCAGTAAATATACAATGGATGCAAATGCTAATTTGCGGACCTCGTCAATGAATACCGGCAATATTTCATCATCTCCGATAGGATATGCGTATTTCATTTTGCGCCAGCTTCCCGATTGGGAGGAAAATGCGTATGCCACACACGGATATACCGATGCAATTCAGGCTCCCGTCAATTCCGACGGCGACAAGGCGGTTATTACCGAAACCTGCTATTCCTATCCTTTCAGGTATTGGAATGCCGGCACATTGTGGATGATTCAGCCTCTTTACGAAACCTTGCAGTGCTACGGCAATATTGAAATACCGCTCAGCGACGAATTTGACCTTGACTCTCTCCGCTCCGCTCTCTCGGTTACCGAGGATGATTTGACCGACGAGCAGATTGTGAAAATTACCGACAGGGGTTATCTCCGCCTTGAAGAGGATATTCTTCTTCCCTTGCTTACAAAGAGCGCAAATTACTGGGCGCAGCTTCTCAGTGCGGAATATTATACCGACGAGGACGGCGGTATTCATTATGAAGAGGGCAAAACTTCTCTTGCCGATAACGAAAAATATTGTATTTTGCCGAGCTATTCGCTGGAGAATAATCCGTCAAATTACCTGAGCCCGTCGGATGCAAACTGCGCTATCGACATTGCCGCCTGTAGGGATAATATGAATATGCTCCTTGCCGTTGCCGAGGATTTGAACGCCGATACCGACACTCAAAAATGGCAGGATATTCTCGACAATCTCCCCGAATATCTTTATGACGAAACTGGCGCTCTCAAGGAATGGGCGACCACGGATTTTGAGGAAAATAACGAGCATAGGCACCTCAGCCACCTTTACTG
>JAJQGZ010000212.1:0-3122 GCA_021200075.1 Clostridiales bacterium
AGTATACCATATTTTGTTATATTAGTAAAGTTTTAGCATTTATGGAGTACTACTAAATCTTTACAATCGTTTCAGTAGTTGTATAATTTTTTTTATTTACGGTGGGAACATCTGGTGTAATAACATCAACATTCACAATTTCAATATAGTTTGGTATATTAAAAATTCCGTAGGGGGCGAATATTATCCGCCCACTTTGTTTAGGCTTAGCAGGAGATGTTTTTCATCGCATAGGGAGCCTTGTTCGGTTCGGAAATTTTACTCATCCGCTTCGGTGGAAAGGAGTATTCTGTCGTTGTCAAACTCCTCACCGGATGTTGTCTTGAACTTTTCAAGCAAATCGGCGGTGGTGAGCTTCTTCTTCTCCTCGCCTGAAACATCAAATATGATTTTTCCCTCGTTCATCATAATCAATCGGTTGCCTATATTGATGGCGTCCTTCATATTATGAGTTATCATTATCGTGGTGAGGTTATCCTTTGCCACGATTTTTTCCGTCAGGTCGAATACCTTTTTCGCCGTTTTCGGGTCGAGTGCGGCGGTGTGTTCGTCAAGGAGCAAAAGGCGTGGCTTTTTGAGCGTAGCCATAAGCAGTGTTACAGCCTGTCTCTGACCGCCGGAAAGAAGCCCTACTTTTGTAGTCAGCCTTGTTTCAAGACCGAGGTCAAGCTCTTTGAGCGTTTGGGTATATTCTTCCTTTTCTTTCCTTGTAACGCCGAACTTCAGACCTCTTCTTTGACCTCTTCTCGATGCTAAAGCGAGATTTTCAACTATCTGCATATCGGCTGCCGTGCCATTCATCGGGTCTTGAAAAACACGACCGATATATTTTGCACGCTTATGCTCCGGCAGCTTTGTAACATCATTGCCGTCAATGGTGATGCTTCCGCAGTCAACCGGATAAACGCCGGCTATCATATTCAGCAGCGTGGATTTACCTGCGCCGTTGCCGCCGATAACCGTTACAAAGTCGCCCTCGTTGAGAGTGAGGTCAACTCCGCAAAGTGCTTTCTTTTCATTAATTGTTGAGGGATTAAAGGTTTTGTAAACATTTTTAATTGTAAGCATCAGTCCTTAACCCCCTTATTTTTAATATGCTTTTGGGTATATCTATCTTTCAGATAGGGGATACCGAGGAATATTGCAACTATTGCGGCGGTGAGAAGCTTGAGGTCGTCGGTGTTAAGACCGAGACTGATAACAAACTGCATTACTATGTAATAAATTATTCCGCCGAGCGCAACCGCAAGCAGACGCAGAGCAAAGTTTTTGAATATTTTGCCGAATATAACCTCGCCGATAATTACGGCGGCAAGACCTACCACTATGGCGCCCCTGCCCATATTTACATCCGCAAAGCCCTGGTACTGCGCAAGCAGACCGCCTGCGAGAGCGACAAGTCCGTTTGAAAGCACAAGCGCAAGTACTTTCATAAAGCCAATATTGATTCCGTTTGCCCTTGCCATATTGCCGTTTGAACCCGTTGCACGGATTGAATGGCCAAGCTCGGTGTCAAAAAACCAATAGAGAATCAGGATAATAACAACAGCAAATATTGCGCATACAATAAGCGCTTTAGTCACATTTGTCATACTTGCTATAACATTGTATTTGTATACCGACAACGCCTGGTTTGACTTGCCGAGTATTCTTAAATTGATTGAATAGAGTGCAAGCTGCGTCAGTATTCCCGCAAGAATAGGCGGAATACCGAATGCCGTATTCAAAATTCCTGTTACAAGACCTGCGGCGCATCCTGCAAGAAAAGCAACCGCAAGAGCGGCGTAAGCATTCATTCCGCCGAGCATTGCCATTACCAAAACCGAACCGCCTGTAGCGAGCGTTCCGTCAACGGTAAGGTCGGCGAAGTCGAGAACTCTGAAGGTGATGTAAACACCTATCGCCATAATTCCCCATATAAGTCCCTGTCCTATTGCGCCGGGCAGAGCGTTGATAAAGGATCCCATATCTGTGTACCTCGTTTTTATTTAAAAGTAGGAGCAATAAGCGTTAAAACTTATTGCTCCTTTAATTATGATAATGCTTATCTGATATTCGGATTAATTATTTACCGATTATTCTTCACTTTCGGAAAAATCATAAACCTCGTAACCGTCGGGAATTGTAACTCCGAAGCTCTCGGCAACCTCTTCATTGTAATAATATGTTACATTTTCAGGCTGCCATACATTCATTGTGGATGGGTTTGCACCGTTTGCAAGAATGTCATATGCCATTTCGCCGGCTTTCTGACCGATCTCGTAGAAAGAGATTGAAAGTGTGGCAACAGCACCGGTGTTTTCAAATATGCTTTCCTCACCTGCGATAATCGGAACGCCTGCTTCTGTGCAAACAGTTTCGATAATGCTGCCGTTGGAAGCGGCTGTATTGTCAGTAGGAATATAGATAACATCGGATTCTGCTGCTGCGGTTGTTGCAACGGACTGAATGTCGTTTGAGTCAGAGAATGAATAGAAGTTACATTCAATTCCCTGCTCCTCAAGAGCTTCCTTAACGCCGTCAACCTGGAACTGTGAGTTAGCCTCTGCCGAGCAGTAGAGACAGCCTACAACCTGGATGTCGGGGAAAAGGTCGAGAATCTGCTGAGCTTGTTCGGTAAGCGGAACAAGGTCGTTTGAACCTGTAACATTAATGCCCGTAGCGTCTGTCGAACCCATATCAATGTCAAGCGCAGTACCGAAATCGGTAACTGATGTTCCGACTACAGGGATCTGAGATGATGCGGTAGCGGTTGCACAAGCCTGCAAAGAGGCGGTTGCGTTTGCCATAATCAAATCAACGCCGTTGGAAACAAACTGGTTTGCAATTGTGGCGCAGGCGGAGGAGTCGCCCGAAGCGTTTTGGAAATCATACTCAACGGTATTGCCGTCAGCTTCCGCAAGCTCGGTGAGCTTGTCCTCAAAGCCCCGGGTGGCATAATCGAGAGCATCGTGCTGAACGAGCTGGCAAATACCTACTGTGTATGTAACGCCGGTAGCGGTTGCGTTGTTTTCAGCAGTGGTTTCTGCTTCTTCTGTTGATGACGAGCAGCCAGCAAAGCATCCGCCTATCATAACGGTGGAAAGTGCCACTGCTGTCACTTTTTTGATAAATTTGTTCAT
>JAJQGZ010000212.1:3132-20858 GCA_021200075.1 Clostridiales bacterium
ATTTAGTATAATCAGTTTAACACATAAAAGTGTTGAAGTCAAGCGTTTGGGCTATATTTTTCCGCTCTGTCGATATTTTCCTTGATAACCGAGCAGGTATAGTCAAGTTGTTCCTTTTCCTTGTCATTTAAAGGAAGCTCGATTATATCCTCTATGCCATTTGCGCCGATAACGCAGGGAACGCCGCAGGATACGCCGTGCTTGCCGTATTCACCGTCAAGCAAAACGGACGCAGGTATAACTCTTTTTTCGTCGTGGTATATTGCCTTGCATATATCCGCACAGGCGGCGCCGATACCAAATTCCGTCGAACCCTTGCCGTTGATGATGTCGTAGCCGATATAACGGGTGCGTTCAAGCACATATTCCTTGGTGAGCTTATCGTATTTTTCACCTTTTTCCTGCTGAAGCTCCTTGTAATGCTTTCCGCCGAGAGTGAGGGTGGAAAACGGAACGAAAGATGAATCTCCGTGTTCGCCTATGGCGCAGGTGGTAACGCTCTTTCTGTCAATATCCGCAAGCTCGCTTACCATTCTCTTGAGCCTTGCGGTGTCAAGAGATGTGCCGGTGGAAAAGCACCTCTCCCTCGGCAGGTTCAAATGTTCCCTGAGATAGTGACCGATAACATCCGCCGGGTTTGTGATGGAAATAATAATGCCTTTAAAATCAATCGGCTTGAGATTTTCAATAACATCCTTGAGCATAATGATTGAATCGTCAAGCATTTCAAGCCTTGTCTGCCCGGATTTCCTCGGCATACCGATTGAGTTTACTATTATATCTGCGTCCTTGCAGTCGTTGTAGTCGCCGACTTTTATTTTGGTGGTTGAACCGAGGAACAGGCAAGCATCCGCAACATCGTAGCAGTTGCTGACCGCTTTTTCCTTATTCTTGTCGATAAAAACTATTTCGTCGCAGGTACCCTGGAAGCAGAGCGCCATTGCAACATGCGAGCCTACATGACCGGCTCCGATTATAACTACTTTCCTTTTGCTGAACATAATAATTATCCCCTTTAAAATTAAAATATTTGTGTTTAAAATCCGCTTGTTATTTGCTTCTGCTTTCGGCTTTCAGCCTTAATGCTTTGTCAAGAATTGTCTTTCTCAAACGGGTGGATTTGGGCGTTACCTCAAGAAGTTCGTCGTCGGCGAGAAATTCCATACTCTGTTCAAGTGAGAGAGTGGTGAGCGGAACAAGCTTGAGCGCCTCGTCGGAACCGCTTGCACGGGTATTTGTGACATGCTTCTTTTTGCACACATTGCACACAACGTCCTCGTCCTTTGCACATTCGCCCACTATCATACCTTCGTAAACTTCAACGCCCGGGCCGATAAAGAGCTTGCCCCTGTCCTGAGTGTTCCACAGTCCGTAGCCGGTTGTGGTGCCGGTTTCGTGTGCAACTATAGAGCCACGATTTCTCGTTTCTATATCGCCCTTGTACGGCTCATAGTCCACAAAGAGCTGGTTCATAATTCCGTTGCCGTTGGTGTCGGTTAAAAATTCCGAGCGATAGCCGATAAGCCCTCTTGACGGAATTTTGATTTCAAGATGCGTCATACCGGTGCTTCTCGTGTCCATATTTTCAATTTCGCCCTTGCGGGAGCAGAGCTTTTCCATAACTACGCCAACATATTCCTCCGGCACTTCCACTATTGCAAGCTCAATGGGTTCAAGCGTTTTGCTGTTTTCGTCCTTTTTAAGGATAACCTTGGGTCTTGAAACCTGAAATTCGTAATTTTCCCGTCTCATAGTTTCAACCAGTATCGACAGGTGAAGCTCACCCCTGCCCGATACCTTGAATGTGTCCATAGAATCCGTTTCCTCAACACGCATTGAAACATTGGTTTCAACCTCTTTAAAGAGCCTGTCACGCAAATTTCTCGATGTAACATATTTGCCCTCTCTGCCGGCAAAGGGGGAATCGTTTACGATGAAGTTCATTGATATTGTAGGCTCGTCTATTTTGACAAACGGAAGCGGCTCGATATGCTCCGGGTCACAGGCGGTTTCGCCTATATTGAGGTCGGCAACTCCGGCAACGCTTACCAAATCGCCGAATTTTGCTTCTTTGCAGGCGGTTCTTTTAAGCCCTTCAAATTGGTACAGTTTTGAAAATTTTATATTTTCCTGCGTGCCGTCGGTTCTGCAAAGCACATACGGCGTGTTTACTTTTATAACGCCTCTTTCAACTCTGCCTACTCCGATTCTGCCGACATAGTCGTCGTATTCGAGAGATGAAAAGAGTATTTGTGCAAAACCATTAAGCTCGCCTTTTGGCGACGGAATATATTTAAGTATAGCGTCGAGCAGGGGACACATATCTCCCTGACGAACGGTCGGGTCAAGGCTTGAATAACCGTCCTTTGCAGATGCGTAAACAACAGGAAAATCAATCTGGCTGTCATCAGCTCCGAGTTCGATGAATAAATCGAGAACCTCGTCTACAACCTCGGACGGTCTCGCACCATCACGGTCAACCTTGTTTACCACAACAAGCGGCGTTTTGCGAAGTGCAAGCGCCTTTTTCAGTACAAATCTTGTTTGCGGCATACAGCCCTCAAATGCGTCAACGAGAAGTAAAACTCCGTCAACCATTGTCAGTATACGCTCAACCTCTCCGCCGAAGTCTGCGTGACCGGGAGTGTCCACGATGTTTATTTTTGTGTTGTTATAATGGATTGAAGTGTTCTTTGACAGGATTGTTATTCCTCTCTCCTTTTCAAGGTCGTTAGAATCCATTACTCTTTCCTGCACGGTTTCGTTGTCACGGAAAATGCCGCTTTGGTGCAGCATTTCGTCAACCAATGTTGTTTTGCCGTGGTCTACGTGCGCAATTATAGCTATGTTTTTTATGTCGTTTCTTATATCCAAAATTTTCACCTGATTTCAGCAACGCCGATAGGTGTGCCTGTTTATTTCTTAATCTTAAAGCTGTCACGAAGCGGTACGGTTCTGTTAAATACCGGCATATCGTTTGTCGAATCAATATCCTTGCAGAAATATCCGTTTCTCATAAACTGATATTTTGCACCTGCTTCGCTGTCGGCAATCGCCTTTTCAATATATCCGTTTTTGACTGTGAGGGAATCAGGATTGAGATTGTCCTCAAAGGAGTTTACACCCTCCTCGTCGCTCGGATTTTCAACCGTGAACAGCTTTTCGTAAAGCCGTATTTCAGCCGGAGAATTTTCCTTTGCCGATACCCAGTGGATAGTTCCCTTAACCTTTCTGCCATCGGGAGCGTCGCCGCCGAGTGTTTCGGGGTCGTATGTGCAGTGAACACAGCAGACCTCGCCGTTTTCGTCAAGGTCGTAGCCTGTGCAGGTAACGAAATACGCCTTGTAAAGCCTTACCTCGTTGCTGGGAAACAGCCGTCTGTATTTCTTAATCGGCTCAATCATAAAGTCGTTTTTCTCTATCCACAGTTCCTTGGAAAACGGCATTGTTCTCGAACTGAGCTCGGGTCTGTCCGGGTGGTATTCGCACTCGATTTCTTCCGTTTTATCATCGGGATAATTGTCGATAATTAGCTTCAGCGGTTCGATTACCGCCATTGCCCTCGGTGAGTTTACGCCGAGATTATCCCTTACGCACGCTTCAAGCAGAGCAAAGTCGATTACGCTGTATGCCTTTGAAACGCCGATTCTTTCGCAAAAATCCCTTATCGCTTCGGCAGGGTAGCCTCTTCTTCTCATACCGCTTATTGTAGCCATTCTCGGGTCGTCCCAGCCGGTGACGATATTGTCCTTTACAAGCTTCAAGCATTTACGCTTCGATGTCAGCGTATAGTTGAGGTTCATTCTCGCAAATTCAATCTGGCGGGGCTTTTCGCCCTCGATAAGCTCGTTTACAAACCAGTCGTAAAGCGGTCGGTGATTTTCAAATTCAAGTGAGCAAAGCGAATGTGTAACGCCCTCAACCGCATCGGAAAGCGGATGCGCAAAATCGTACATTGGATAAACGCACCACTTGTCGCCTGTCCTGTGGTGATGTGCGTACATAATGCGGTAGATTATCGGATCTCTCATATTGAGATTTGAGGAAGACATATCTATTTTTGCACGCAAAACCATTTTGCCCTCGGGAAATTCGCCGTCGGTCATTCTTTTGAAAAGGTCGAGGTTTTCCTCAACGCTCCTGTCCCTGTACGGTGAATTTTTGCCCGGTTCGGTAAGCGTACCCCTGCATTCCCTCTGCCGCTCGGGAGTAAGCTCGCATACGAATGCCTTGCCCTTTTTTATCAGCTTGATTGCACATTCGTACAGAAAGTCGAAATAGTCCGACGCATAAAATTCCTTATCCCAGTCGAAGCCGAGCCATTTTATATCCTCTTTTATGGAGTCTACATATTCGGTGTCCTCTTTTGTGGGATTGGTGTCGTCAAAGCGCAGATTGCATATTCCGTTGTACTTTTGCTTAACTCCGAAATTTATGCATATCGCCTTTGCGTGGCCGATATGGAGATAACCGTTAGGCTCGGGAGGGAAACGGGTCTGTATTTTGCTGCACTTGCCCTCTGCTAAATCCTCGTCGATGAAGTCGTGAATAAAATTAGAATTTTCCTTAATTTCTTCCATATTTCTGTTCCTTAAATTAATTTATTGTTGGCATTCGGTATTTGAATTTTAATGAATTTTCAAACGCTTTTGTAGTGCTCAAGAGCCAGGTTAAGCCTTTTGCTCACTCTTTCCTCGCCCAAAAGTGCGGTGATGAAAAAGAGATCCGGCGTATTCGTCCTACCTGTAAGAGCTACTCTGATTACCGTTGATACATCGCCTATATGCCCTTTGAACGCTTCGGGGTTTTGCTTGTATTCCTTGACATTCGGCGTGCAGCCGCAGTCGGGGCATATCGCTTTCATTCTGTCAAACCAATGCTCCTTGTCGTCGTTTATGTCAAATATATCTTTGTATTTTTCCAGAACATTTACGGCGAGAGCAGGGTCTGCATTGCCTGTCAGGTCGTAACAGCTCACAAAGGTTTCGTCATACATATAGCTGAGATAATCGGGAATATCAGACCATTTTGTAATATCCTTTCTCGTCTTTTTATTTTCTCGGTCGATATTGAGTATTGCGGTTATGTAGTCGGTATCCTTTTCGTAAAGCTCGGCAAGCGGAGTGTTATATTCCTTTGCCCATTCGTAGGACTGTGAATAAACCTCCTCGGCTTTCATTTTTGATATAACATTTTTTGAAACATCGCTCAGCTTTGCAATGTCAAACAATGTGCCGGAAACCGACATTTTTTTCGGATTAAACGGAAAATCGCCGATCGGTGCGTCCTTGTTCGCTCTGCGCCAATCCTCAAAATTGGAGTTTGCGATTGTCATTATATATTCGTTTACGCTGTCTTTTGGATAACCCTGCTCGGTGTAATAGGTTACTGCGGCTTCGGGGTCTTTTCTCTTTGACAGCTTGCGCTTGCCGCCGTTTTCCTCTTTCATAATCGGGGCGATATGAGCGTATTTCGGCTGTTTGAAACCGAGTACACGGAAAAGCTGCAAGTGAAGCGCAACCGACGCTATCCATTCGTCGCCTCTGAAAATATGTGTGGTTCTCATCAAATGGTCGTCTATTGCGTGGGCAAAATGATAGGTGGGTATGCCGTCTGTTTTCAGCAAAACAACATCTATTACATTTTCCGGCATTTCGATTTTGCCCTTGATAATATCGTCAAATCTGCATTTTTTGTTCATATCTCCGGGGGATCTGAGTCTCAAAGTCCAGGGCATGCCGGTGTCGATATTGGCTTTGACCTGCTCGAGTGAAAGGTTACGGCATTTTGCATATTTACCGTAATATCCTTTTATATCCTCGTTTTGCTGCTGCTCCCTGATTTTTTCAAGTTCCTCAGCCGAGCAAAAGCAGGGGTATGCAAGACCCTGTTCAACAAGCCTTTTTGCATATGTCTGATAAATTTCTTTCCTCTCGCTTTGCCTGTAAGGGCCGTAATCTCCGATTTCCTTATCCTCGGCAACCACTCCCTCATCGGCGTTTATGCCGTAGTCGGAAAGACTTTTAAGCATCGAGCTTACTGCACTGTCAACTTTCCTTTTGCTGTCGGTATCCTCCACTCTTACATAGAAAACTCCGCCGCTCTGTCTTGCGGTAGTGTATGCGACGGCGCAGGTAAAAAGATTGCCGAAATGCAAAAAGCCGGTCGGGCTCGGTGCAAATCGGGTCACTCTCGCATCCTCTTTAAGCTGTCGTGGCGGATAAAGCTCTTCGTAATATTCAGGCGTTTTATCAATCTGACTGAAAAGCAGATTGGCTAATTCTTCATAATTCGTCATAGTTTTCACCCATGTGTAAAAAGTCTCATCATATTATTGCACATCTTTCTTAAATATTCAATATTTATTAACATATTTTATTGAAAAAAATATTTTATTGTGTTGAAAAAATTATTTTATTGTGGTAAGTTATTACTTGTCTGCCATATCACAGCTTCGGCATACGGCAACTGTTTTATTACTATTTTAATTTTATCACGGAGCGGGAGAAAATGAAAAGCAGAATTGCACATGGGATAACTTAAAGTTGTTTTTAATTTTTTGTGGTGCTTTGCCACCTCACTATAGATTATTTTGACACAAGCAGAGTGTTCGGCACAATTACTCTTACTGTAAATACATTCAGTATGCCGGCGTTCATTTTTATCAGCGGACTTTTTTCAAAACATTCGATATACAGCGATAAGCCGCCGATTAAAAAATCATTGCAATTCCTTGTTGTATGCTTTTACATAAAGGTTCTCAATTATTTTGTAAATATAATTTTCGGCGTCAAGGTTGCGTTTGATATTTTTTCCGTCAAGGATGTTGCGCGGTATATGTTTGCAATGTCCGCCTGGTATCTTATCGCCTGGGCGGTCAGGAAGTTTGATGTAAAATATGTTCTTACGCTCTCGGTCGTTATCGGCTGCTTTGCCGGGTATATGAGCGGAGATACGGACTTTTTGTGCATTATGAGGATAGTGTCGTTCTTTCTGTTTTTCTATGCCGGCTGTGTGCTTGACCGTGAAAGTGTGGAAAGCGTCACGGCGAAGAAAGGTGCCCATATCTTCTCTGTGGTATTTTTGATTTTGTATGTTGTGATATTCGCCGTGTATTTCTATGATATTGAATGGCTACAGCCGATGCTCTATTGCCGTTCAAAGTACAGCGCTCTCGATAAATATTCAGAGCGGGGCAGACTTTTCAGACTTTGCTATTATCTGCTTAATGCCTGCATCATATTTTCGCTCATATCCCTTTGCCCGAGGAAGGAATTTAAAATTTCCAAATACGGCGGAAGAACACTGCAAATATACACATATCACCGTCCGTTTTGGTACATAATGGAAAATGTCGGACTTTTTGATTTAATTCACAGCGTAGGCGGGGGGGTGGGAATGGATTGCAATTGCCATTGCCGTCTTACTTGTTGCACTGCTTTGCCCGAAGTTTTGGGCGGTGCCGTTAAATTATCTTATGAACCCAAAGGAGCGAAAATTAAATGAATCTTCCCGCTGACCCGATAATCCTGCTCAGCTTCGTCAATACGAAGCTCAGGGATTTTTATCCGTCGCTCGATGCATTTTGCGATGATGCGGATATTGATAAGCAAACGCTTTGCGACAAACTTTCATCCGTCGGATTTGAGTATGACGAAAAGCTGAATAAATTTGCATAAAAGGTAATCTGTCTTAAAGTCCCGGGAACACGATGTTTTCGGGACTTTTGAATTTTTCAAAGGCCGATTGTAAAATAAAAAATTTGACAAATTTCTCTCTTTGTATTATTATTCAGTTATAATTATCGGTTTTACACCGATTTGACCGAAACGGAGCGAGAGATATGATCACGGTTTTTACAAACGCAGATTTTATTTCCTTTAATGAAGACAATATTACATATTCGGTTATGGTAGTCAACGGCAAGGATATTGCCTATCTCGGCTACAATATTCCTATGTGCTATGACGATGCAAAGGTGGTAGGCCTCGGCGGAAAAGCGGTTATCCCTTTGGCGAACGACAAGCTTTGCCTTACCTGCCGCCGTGCCGAATGCAGTGTACTCGCTCAGGGAGAAAGGGCGGATTTTGCCGTGGTGGATAAAAATATACTCAAGGATTCCGAAAATCTAAAGGTTCTTGAAGTATATATTCACGGAAAGAAAAAAGACTGATTATTATAATTTGATAATATTTAAAGTCCCGGGAGCGTTTAACTCTCGGGACTTTGGTTTTGTAATTTATATTTCAGATGTTTTATACAAGCGAGAATTTGTATTTTGTCAAGGTTTTAAATTCCTTGCCTGCTTCAACATAAACGAACGGGAAATTCGGGTGATTGAGAGCGTCGGGATAAAACTGCGTTTCAAGCGCAATGCCCCGTCTGTATGTTACCTTTGAATCCCCTTTGCCGGGGTTGCCGTCCCTTGCAAGCCAGCCGCCGCAGTATACCTGAATGCCCGGCAAATCCGTCCACACCTCTAATTTTCTGCCTGATTTTTCATCAACAAGCACCGCCGCCTGCGACAGCTTGCCGATTTCGGTATTGTAAAGGCAGTAGTTGTTGTCGTATCCGACTCCGTCGATTACGGCACGGAAAGGCTCGTCGATTTTATCGCCGATTTTGTGCATGGCGGTGAAGTCCATCATTGTACCCTTTACCTCGCTCAATTCGCCGGTGATAAGCTGGTCGCCGTCGGTTTCTGTAAAATAATCGGCATTGACCTGAAGAAGATGGTTTTCAACAGTTTCGCCGCTGTCTGCGCTGAGATTAAAGTATGTATGGTTAGTGGGATTTGCAACCGTTTTTTTGTCGGAATTAACCGTGTAGTCAATGCAAAGAACGTTATCGTCCGTCAGAGTGTATTTAACTCTCATTGTGAAATTGCCCGGGAAGCCGTCCTGTATATCGGGCGAGAAAAACGAGAATGTAACGCTGTTATCGTCGGTTTCGTCAACGCTCCATATGTTGAAGCTGAAGCGTCCTCCGCCGTGCAAAGTCCATGTTCCCTGATTTTTCGGTGTATTGTATTCTGCGCCGTCTATAGTGAATTTTGCGTCCCTTATCCTGTTTGCATACCTGCCGACGGTAAGCCCTTGGTATCCGAGGTCGGGGTTGACATAATGCTCAGGCTCGTCAAAGCCGAGGACAACATCGCCCAAATTCCCGCCCTTATCCTTAACCTTTACCGACTGCACTCCTGCGCCGAGCGTCATAAGGGAAACGGACATATCATTTTTATTAGTCAATGTGTAAAGGCCAACAGCTTTACCGTCAACCGTGCCGAAATATTTTTTCTCAATGCTCATATAACCTCTCCTTTTTCTGCAATCTTTTGCTATTTAAGTATATTCCAAAATGTAAATAAATTCAATAGAATATTGACATTTGGCAATTAAAAAGATATTTTAAGATATATAATTATGATAAATATATACGTACGGTTTTGCTTTTTTTAATCAAATGTAGTATGATGTCATATATGTATTTGGCTAACTGTATTGTTATACAAATAAAATTGTGATTTTTTGCACAAGGCGGTAATGCTTTATCGCTTGTTTATAAATATCGGGAGGTTTAAATTTTGGATACGATAATTTCAATAATCGAAGGGGCAATAAGATATATTCTGCCCGTTTTTGCAATAGTGATTCTTTCTGTATGCATTATATCCCTTTTCAGGAACAGACCTCGGCTTCACAAGCTTGCACAGCTCGTCGACCAAAACAACGGCTCGATAATTGATATTGACCGCTGGGAAACCTCAATCGGCAAAAGCAAGTCGAATGATATAGTTCTGCCTATGCCGAATGTGTCAAGGTTCCACGCAGTTATTGCAAAAAAGAGAAATGAGTGGACGATAACCGATACCTTTTCCAAAACGGGCATACTTGTCAACAATAAAAAAATCAAGGACAAGTCTGTAATCGAGGACGGAGATATTATAACAATCGGCTCAATTCTGCTCAAGTTCCTTTGCGCCGAGGCGGTTTCCGCACAGCCCAAAAATAATACGAGAAACGCCGCACAGGAGCTTGACCACAGTAACGGCAATATCGCATATGCGGTGCTTGTGGATGCAAAAACTCACAGACCTATATATTTAAGGAAAAAGGATGTTCTTATCGGCAGGGGAGACGACGCCGATATTCAGATAAATATTGACACCGTCAGCTCTCATCACGCAAGGATTCATCTCACATCTCGTGGATGGGCATTGTCGGATTTAAACAGCCATAACAGCACTAAGCTCAACGGCAGGTTCATAACCCAGCCACAGCTTATATTCGACCGTGACACAATCACATTCGGCGAAAGAGTATTTGTATTTTACGAAAAGTAAGGAGCAGGGTTATGGCGTCAAAAGCAAAGAAAATCCCTAATATAAAGCCGTTAAATAATTTTGCCCTGTTGCTTGTGCTTTCCGCTTTTCAGCTTATAACCGGGCTTCAGGCGGCAACGGCTGGGGGCGAATTTTACACCAAAACAATGATTTCAATTGCATTGCTGATTGCGGCGGAATGGCTTTATGTTTCGCTGTTTTACACGATAATGCACAGGAGGAATTTTGAGCTTGAATTTATAGCATTGTTCCTTTCGGGAGTCGGTCTTGCGACAGTCGGCTCGGTTGACCCCGACGCCTGCTTTAAGCAGACCTTGATTGTCCTGTGCGGAATTGCGGTATTTGCGGTATTTGTTTTCATTCTCGGCGATGTCGATTTGTGTATGAAGCTCAGAATGCCGGTTGCGATAGCGGCGCTTGTACTGCTTGTTGCCAATCTTATTTTCGGCACGGTAAAATACGGTGCGCAAAACTGGATAGAAATCGGCGGTTTCACCTTTCAGCCGTCGGAATTTGTTAAGGTTGCGTTTATTTTTGTAGGCGCCGCCACGCTTGAAAAGATACAGACTTCAAAGAACATTATTATGTTCATAGTATTCTCCGTCGTGTGTGTGGGAGCTCTTATACTTATAAGGGATTTCGGCACGGCGCTGATATTTTTTGTAACATTCCTTATCATAGCATTTATGAATTCGGGCGATATTAAAACTGTCGGTCTTGCTCTTTCAGCCGCAGGTCTCGGCGGAATTATAGTTATCAAATATAAATCATATGTAACGGCTCGCTTTTTCGTTTACCGCCATATATGGGAAGACCCGTACGGCAACGGCTATCAGCAGACGCATATACTCACCGGTATAGCGTCGGGAGGACTTCTCGGTCTCGGTATCGGCAAGGGCAGTATAAGGAATTATTTTGACGATTATCTTGTTATAACAGATGATATTTTCGGTATAATATGCGAGGAATGGGGCTATCTTTTCGGCATTGTTCTTGTTCTGGTTTTTGTTGCGATAGTGGTTTCGGCGCTTGTCAACTCAATAGCCGTAAGGTCTGCTTTTTATTCAATTGCGGCGATAGCGGCGGCAGGTATGCTCCTTTTCCAAACAGCTCTCAATATATTCGGTATAACGGATATTCTTCCTCTCACCGGAGTAACATTGCCTTTCGTCAGCCAAGGCGGCAGCTCAATGCTTTCCTGCTGGGCGGTTCTCGCTTTTATCAAAGCGTCGGATGTCCGCACCTATAATTATATCGGAGGTGCAAAAAAGAAGAAATGAAGATGATAATAAAAAGAGGAATTTTCCTCTGGATATTTGTTATAGCTTTTATCGCAGGCTTGGTTGTCTTGACTGTGGATTTCGTCAAAAACGGCGAGGACTGGGTTATGCAGCCGTATAACAGCTATGTTTATTCAAACGGCGAGCTTATCGGCGCAGGCAAAATTACGGATACAAACGGCAGAAGTCTGGCGGAAACTAATGACGGCGAAAGGGAATATAACGATTCCTTAACCACGAGGAAATCAACGCTCCACACCGTCGGCGATACAAAGGGCTTTATCTCAACCGGCGTTCAAAATGTTTATAAATCCCACCTTATCGGATATAATATATTGTCGGGAATTTACGGCATTACGCAGGACGGAAGCGGAAACGATATGCAGCTCACGATTGATGCGGATATTTGCGATATAGCATATGAGGCATTGTCGGATTACAAGGCAGGCTGTGTGGGAGTAGTAAATTATAAAACGGGCGATATTGTATGTATGGTTTCAACTCCGAGCTACGACCCCGAGGACGAACCGTTGGATCTTGACAGCTCCGATGAATATGAAGGAGCGTATATTAACAGGCTTTTGAGCGGACTTTACACTCCCGGTTCCACTTTTAAACTGGTTTCTGCCATATGTGCGCTCGAAAATATTTTGGATATTGAAAGCAGAACCTTTGCCTGCACAGGGGAATACGACACCGGCAGCGGAACGCCGATAGAGTGTAACGCAACCCACGGAACGATTACATTTGAGGAGGCTTTGGCTGAATCCTGCAACTCCGCATTTGCCGAGATTGCCGTTGAACTCGGAGCCAAAAAGCTTGCTCAGACCGCAAAGGAGCTTGGATTGACATCCTCTGTTTCCGTAAGCGGAGATATTGAATCGTCAACAGGCAGATTTTTCCTTGAAGACGGGGACGCCGACGATTATATCGGCTGGACGGGAATCGGTCAGGGCGATACTCTTGTTTCGCCTATTGCTATGCTTCGCCTTGTCGCCGCTATTGCAAACGACGGTCAGGCGGTGTCGCTCAACTTGGTGGAATCCTTTGCGACGAAAGCCGGCAAGGCGCTCGACCTTGATTTTACCGTTAAGGATACCCCTCTTTTAAGCAGTGATATTGCTTCAAAAATGAAATCGCTGATGCGTAATAATGTTGAAAGTCAGTACGGCGATTATAACTATGAGGGGCTTAATCTGTGCGCAAAATCGGGTACGGCGCAGATTGACGATGTCGATTCCCACAATACGGCGTGGTTCGTTGGCTTTATGGACGATGATGATAATCCGTATGCTTTTGTCGTTCTTGTTGAGTACGGCAATTCAGGCTCCAAGACCGCAGGGCCTATTGCCAACAAGGTGCTTCAGGCATTGGTTGACGATTGATGAATGACCTATAATTTTACTGAAATTGCTTATGAATTTTGATTACAACGATGAAAATACGCAGGAAAAGGCTCTGTTAATCGGAGTTGACACCGGCGAATATGATGCCGAGGCATCAATGGACGAGCTTGCCGAGCTTGCGAAAACCGCAGGCGCTTTTGTGCAGGCGAGGATTATGCAAAAAAGAGACGCCCCAAACGGTGTCTCTTTTGTCGGTAAAGGCTGTTTGGAGCAGGCGGCGGAATTTTGCGGCGCAAACGATACGGATATTATCATTGCGGACAGCGAGCTTACTCCTGTGCAGGTCAGGAATATCGAGGATGAAACCGATGTCAGGGTAATCGACAGAACCACTCTTATACTCGATATTTTCGCTTCAAGAGCAAGGTCTAAAGAGGGTAAGCTTCAAACCGAGCTTGCACAGCTTAAATATTCTTTGCCGAGGCTCACCGGCAAGGGTTCGTCAATGTCAAGGCTCGGCGGAGGTATCGGAACAAGAGGCCCGGGCGAGACTAAGCTTGAAACCGACAAAAGGCATATCAGAAGAAGAATACAGTCAATAAAAAAAGAGCTTGACGGCGTTGAACGCAGACGAGCCTTGCAGCATAACCGCAGGAAGAAAAACGGTGTGTTCAGCGTGGCTGTTGTGGGATATACAAACGCAGGTAAATCAACTCTTATGAACACTTTGACAAACGCAGGCGTTTTGCAGGAGGATAAGCTTTTCGCAACTCTTGACCCAACGGCGAGGAAGCTTACTCTGCCCGACGGACGGCAAATAATGCTTATTGATACGGTCGGCTTTATCAGTCGGCTTCCGCACCAGCTTGTAGACGCTTTTCGCTCCACTTTGGAGGAAGCGGTCTACGCCGATGTGATACTGAATATTTGCGATGCTTCCGACAGCGAATGCCTTAACCACACCAAGATTTCCGAGGAGATACTTAAATCCCTGTTTGACGGCGGTATTGTTACCGTGCCGGTGATAACTGTGTTCAACAAATGCGATATTGCAAGGGATATAAATAAATTCGGTTCAAACGACGCCGTCAGAATCAGCGCAAAAACCGGCGAGGGTATAGACGAGCTTTTGCTCGCCGTTGAAAAAGCACTTGTGCAGACAAGGAAAAGAGTAAGGCTTTTAATCCCGTTTGACAAAGGCTCTCTTGTTTCAAAGGTAAGGGAGAACGGCGAGGTGTATCACGAGGAGTACACGGAAAACGGGGCGGTAATCGAAGCGGCGGTTGATATTTCGGTTTTGGGAGCGTTGAGTGAATATATTATTTAGCCGTTTAAATTTAATATAATCACACTATGTAATAATTGTTTATTCTTAATTCATAATATTACTTAGGTGATTGGTTATGAAAATACTGACTTTTAAGCTCACTCCCAAAAAAGCGTTCGGTATAATTCTCGCTTTGACCGGTATTGCGGTTATTGCTGTTACATTCGCTTCAAATCATATTCCTGACAGTGAAAGCGTTTCGGCTTCAATAAACGCTTCAACCGACGAGCAAAGGCGGGATTACCTGCTTTCCTATGGGTGGGAAACCGCCGAGGAATATGAGGAAAAGGAGCTGGAGCTTACCGTCCCCGAAAGGTGGAACGAGGTTTATGTTCAGTATAACGAAATTCAAATCAATCAGGGCTTTGACTTGTCGGATTATAAGGGAAAAACCGTCACGCTTTATACATACACGGTTACAAATTACGACGGTGCAAGCGAGGGTATAAACGCCGATATGCTTGTGTGCGACGGTGTGCTTATCGGCGGTGAGATTTGCAACACCTCGGCTGAAAACGGCTTCCTCGTCGGCTTTGATTCGGCTTCCTGATTTTGTAAAATTTACGGAGACTGCGGATTTATGGAAAGATTGGACAAAATCATTTCCGCCTCGCTCAATGTTACCAGGAGCGAAGCGGTGCATATTATAAAAAAAGGAGAGATAACCGTTGACAGCAAAACGGTAAAAATTCTTCTCAAAAAATTGATGAAAATTCCTGCGCCTTTGCTCATCTCGGAAAAGAGCTTAAATACAGCAGGTATGTCTATATTATGATGAATAAGCCGAAGGGCGTAATCTCCGCTTCAAACGGCAGGGGAGAGCTTCACGTAACCGATATTCTCCCGGATGATATGAAGCGGAAAAATCTGTTCCCTGCCGGCAGACTCGATATTGACACAACCGGTTTTGTGCTTATAACGGACAACGGCGAGCTTGCACATAAAATTTTAAGCCCGAAAAATCATATACCCAAAACTTATATTGCTGTTTTGGACAAGCCGTTTGACAATGTGCTTGCAGATGAATTTAAAATCGGAGTTGAGCTTGATGGCAAAAAAATGCCTGCCTGCCGATATTAAAGCAACAAACGGCGATTTTCGCATTGCCGAGGTTGTCATCAGACAGGGAATGTATCATCAGATAAAACGGATGTTTAAAAAATCGGCATAACCGTTTCGGAGCTTAAAAGAATTAAAATGGGAAATCTTCCGCTTAATGAAAATCTTGCCGAGGGCGAATACCGATACCTTTCAAACGAAGAGGGCGCAATGCTTCAAAGCTGAAAAAATTTCACATTAAACATTGTTAATTATCGGTGAAATTCGATTATGCACTCACACAAAAAAATTAATTTTTTTGTTAAAAAGGTTGCAAAATGGTTAATGTCCTTGTATAATATTACCAAGAGTTGCGACTACTTTTTGTGCAATTTTCTTATATTGTTTATTTTTATTCGTTTTGATGCTTTTGCAAACGAGAGGTGAACAAAATGCCCAACAGATTATTTCAGGAAATAATAAATCAAATGCGTGACGCTGTCGACCGAACTATCGGCGTGGTTGACGAAAGCGGTATAGTTATTACTTGCAGTGAACTCGGTATGATAGGCGAAACCAGACGGGGAATTTTGACGGCAGGCGTGTTTAACGGCACGCCGCAAACCTGCGTTGATAATGCAACCTATACGGTGTTTAATGTTTTGGTTCGACCCGAATATGCCGTTTTTGTTGACGGTACAGACGAGCTGAGCCACCGCTATTCCCAGCTTATCGCCATTGCGCTTGATAAGATTAAGCAGAATAATGATGAAAAATTCGACAGGGCAAATTTTGTTAAAAATGTTATTCTCGACAATATTCTCCCCGGGGATATTTATATAAAGTCGAGGGAACTTCAATTCAACAACGATGCCGCGAGAGTTGTATTTCTTATTAGAGTAACGCAGGAAACCGAGGTTTCCGTGTTTGATGTTATTCAAAATTTCTTCCCGGATAAAAATAAGGATTTCGTAATCAATATTAACGAAAGCGATATTGCTCTTGTAAAAGAGGTAAGGCCCAATGTTGACAGGAACGACCTTGAAAAATTGGCTCGTTCAATCAACGATACCCTGCTTGCGGAATTTTATTTCAACGCTCTCATCGGTATCGGCACCTGCGTAACCGGTGTTAAGGAACTTGCCTATTCATTTAAGGAAGCGCAGGTTGCGCTGGAAATCGGCAAGGTGTTCGACACCGAGCGTACAATTGTCAGCTATGAAAATTTGGGTATCGCCCGTCTTATTTATCAGCTGCCGACAACTTTTTGCGATATGTTCCTCAAAGAGGTGTTCAAAAAGGGTTCGATAGATTCTCTCGATCAGGAAACTCTCTTTACAATTCAAAAGTTTTTTGAAAATAACCTCAATGTTTCCGAAACCTCGAGGAAGCTCTTTATCCACAGGAATACCCTTGTTTACAGACTTGAGAAGATTAAAAAGCTCACCGGTCTTGATTTGAGGGAGTTTGACGACGCTACTGTCTTCAAGGTTGCCCTTATGGTAAATAAATACCTCACATCAAGCCCTGTTAAGTACTAATGACAGGCTGAAAGCAGTTATAACCGCACCGTTGATTAATAGTTGTAGATTATTTCTCTTATTGGGATTTTAATTATATTAAAATTATTCTTCTCAATGTTATATCTAAAAGAGGCAAGGGCTTCGAACCCCTTGCCTCTTTTTCGGTGCTTTAAGCCTTTTGCTCGGGGGGGTTCGCTCGCGACCGCTTCCGGTGGAAGACAAAGGGAGCGATAAGAACTGGCAGCGGTCAAAATTTGCAGTGTAAACGACCGCAAATTTTGGGTATCGCAACTGGATCGGTACACTCGTACAGTACCCCTCTCAAAATGCTTAATTCTAACCGTTTTTTCAACATCCGACTAAGTCTCTATTATATTTTTTGACTGAAGTGCAGGGCTGTTTTAACGGAAACAGCAAAAAATATTTACCCGAGCCTTTCGGAGTAAAATAACGCTTTATTCTTGACATAGTTTTATTCTTAACATAGTTTTATTCTTGACATAGTTTTATTTTTCTATATATTTTATTTTTTTATATTTTCTATATATTTTATTTTTCTATATAATTTATTTTATAGATATTTATTTTAGTCCGCAAGTAATAACGGGGTGATATTGTGGCGGAGTTCAGGTATAAAAATCCGATAAGCGTCGATACGGTTAAAAATATTCGTGATCCTTTTATAATTTTTGAAAACGGCAAATATTATTTAACAGGCAGTACACCGCCGTATTGGGACGGAAAAAGCAACGGAGTTATGCTTTGGAGCAGTGATGATTTACTGCATTTTAAAGAGGAAGGGTTTATCTTAAAGACTTCCTGCGCAGAGCCCTACGATACGTTCAGAGATTATTGTTAGGCGCCTGAAAA
>JAJQGZ010000060.1 GCA_021200075.1 Clostridiales bacterium
GATTATGCTTTCAGTAATATGTGATGTTAGGAATATAAGCGTTGTTTTTAGAAAATTTAAAAACTATTGCTATGCAGGTTTTAATACTCTATCTTATCGCAGGTATCGGTTTTGTTACGGATAAGATAGGTATATTTAAGCAATCCGACGGTAAAAGACTTATTGATTTACTGTTTAATGTAATTTTGCCGATAGCAATTATTCATACTTTTATGACAATGGAATATACTGAAGAGCATGCCAGGGGGATTTTTGTAGCCTTTATATGTGCGTTTGCAACGCATATTTTCGGTGCGATTATCTCAATGTTCACTTTCAGGAAGAGAAGTCTGAAAGAGCGTGGCATATATCATTATGCGACGGTTTTGTCAAATGCGGCATTTTTAGCTTTGCCGCTTGTAAAAAACGTAATCGGCAGTGAGGGTATATTTTATTGCTCGGTATATGTAGCTGTTTTCAATATCGTCGCATTTACTTGGGGAATCAGCCAAATATCCGGCAGGGAAGCTAAAATTAATTTTAAAAGGCTGATTTTTAACCCCGGTTCGATTTCGGTAATTATAGGGCTTCCGCTCTTTTTCCTGCAACTCGATATACCTTATTTTATCGAATATCCTATGGAGATAGTCGGTAACTGCAATTCTCCGCTTGCTATGATAGTGTTCGGTACATTCTTTGCAAATTCTGATTTCAAAAGTCTTTTTGTTAAAAAAGAGCTTTATTTTGTATCGCTTTTACGCCTTGTTGTAATACCGCTTTGTATGCTTGCCTTGTTCAGACTGTGCGGTGTCAGCGGCGATTTACTCACTGCTATGATAATTTCAAGCTCTGCTCCGGCGGCTACAAATACAGCTATGTATGCGGCAAAGTATGATAATGATTCGACACTCGGCTCCTCGCTTGCGGCACAGTCGTCCGTTTTGTCCGTAATAACAATGCCTGTTATAGTTGCGTTAGCTTCTGTAGTGTGAAAATATTTTTGATATTTAATATATTTTTTGTAAATATTGTAAATTTTATTTTAAATTAATAGATAAAAGTTGAATTACTTTTAGCTTTACTTTTAGCTTTATAGTATAAATTTATAAGGTATATTATTTTCAACTATTATCGGTATTTGCGAGCCTTTCCGATAACAGAGTTTGGTAACGGCTCGTTATACTGTAAAGGGTGATGATTTATGAAATTAGCTATAGTAATTCTTTCAAATAAAGATTTATCAAAGGTTCTTGCCGCTACAAGCAAAGAGGGTTTTCCGTCTACAAGAATAGCAACTTCGGGTCAGTTTCTCGAAAGCGGTCAGACTACCATTTTCTTCGGAGTGAAAAAAGAACGGCTTGAAGAATTGTTTGATATAATTGAAAATAATATAACCAAACGAATGATGCGCAAAGAGGGTGTTGAAAGCACTCTTGAAGGCTCGCTGCTTAAAAAGCCTGTCGATGTTGAGGAATATGGTGCGGTTGCATTTACACTTGATGTTGACGAGTTTAGGAAGCTGTAAGGCTTATTAACTGTTGTTTTATGAAATTAACTAATTTTATCGGTAATGAAAAAATTGTTGAGCATTTTGCTTCGCTGCTTGAATCCACCCATTTTCCGCACTTGATTATTATAACCGGAGAAAGCGGACTCGGTAAAAAAACGCTTGCAAGGGATCTTGCGGCGGCGCTTGTCTGCCGTTCGGATAACAAACCGTGCGGTCAGTGTTCGCAGTGTAGAAAGGCAATGCAGAATATACATCCCGATATTATCGAATATATACCGTCAGGTTCTGCAAAATCATTTTCCGTCGATACGGTCAGAGAAGTTATTAATAGCGCCTATATGTCTCCGAACGAGGCACAATATAAGATTTATATTCTTGCCGATGCACATTGTATGAGTGAACAGGCTCAAAACGCACTGCTTAAAATTCTCGAAGAGCCACCGTCATATGCGGTTTTTATTATGACTGCAACATCAAAAAATGATATGCTTGAAACCGTTTTGTCCAGAAGCGTCACGGTCACGCTTGAGGGCGTCGGTATCGCTGAGGGGAGCAAATATATTTGCACTCATCACAGTGACATTGAGATTTCGCAGGCGCAAAGTACACTCGAACTTTTTAACGGCAATATAGGCAGAACTGTTGAAAGTTTGAAAGATGATAAAACCGCTTTGCTTGTCAATGTCTGTTGCGATATATGCAAGACACTTGTTAAGGGCAACGAATATTCTATGATTATTTCCTGCTCGGCATTGCAACAGGACAGGCAGTCAGTTGTATTTGTGTGCGAATTGCTCAAAAAGATTTTCAGAGATGCACTTGCAGGCGGAGGAAACTGCGAATTTATTTCAGGTCAAAAGGAAGCCGCCCTGCTTTTGCGTGAACATCTTTCCGCAAAGAAGCTTACGGCTCTTGTAGAGGTATGTTCACAGCTTAAAAATTCTGCACTTACAAATGTTAATAACGCATTGATAATAACGCAAATTCCCGCTGTTCTTATGCAGGCGGCGGGCAGATAATAACAATATTTTTCACCTGTAATCATTATGATGAAGTATGTGGAAATTATTTGTTATTAAAGAAATTACAAAGAAAGGCAATAATTAAAAATGACTAAAGTTGTCGGTGCCCGTTTTGGCAATATGGGCAAGGTTTACTATTTTGACCCGAACGGATTGGATATAAAAAAAGACCAATATGTTGTTGTTGAAACCGTTAAAGGTATCGAATGCGGTAAAGCAAGCTTTTCTGTTAAGGAAATTAACGACGATGATATTTCGTCAAAGCTAAAGCCTGTAATCCGAATTGCCAATGAAGACGACATCAGAATATTGGAAGAAAACAAGGAAAAGGAAAAACGAGCTTTTAAGATATGTACGCAGAAAATTGCAGTTCACGGTCTTGATATGTCGCTTGCAAAGGCTGAATATTCCTTTGATCGTTCAAAGATAACATTTTATTTTACAGCTGACGGAAGAGTTGATTTTCGTGAACTTGTGAGCGATCTCGGTTCAACGCTTCATATGCGCGTCGATCTCCGACAAATCGGAGTCAGGGATGAGAGTAAAATGATAGGCGGATTCGGTATGTGTGGCAGACCGTTTTGCTGTTCCACTTTTTTGAATGATTTTCATTCCGTGTCTATTAAAATGGCAAAAGACCAAAATCTTTCCCTTGCGACGGGTAAACTCAGCGGTACCTGCGGACGGCTTATGTGCTGTCTTAAATATGAGCAAAATTCATATGAATATCTCCATAAAATAACGCCAAATAAAGGTGCGGTAGTAGATTGTGCCGAGGGCAGGGGAACGGTTGTTGATTCAGCTTTGCTTACAGGCAAGCTCAAAGTTCGTCTCGATTCTGCACCGGACGCTATGCCCGCTACCGTTGATCGTGAGGATGTAAGGGTCATCAGAGACGGCAAACAGTTTGCAAGTAAAAAATAATATTAAATACTTTCTTTAAATCACTTGATTTTTCGGCAATATACTGTTATAGTTAATTTGTAAGACGATGTAGGAGGTGTAACAATGACTTACGCAATTTCAGATGATTGCATTTCATGCGGCGCTTGTGCGGCAGAATGTCCTGTCGGAGCTATTTCCGAGGGTGACGGTAAATTCGAGATTGATGCAGATATCTGCATTGGATGCGGTGCTTGTGAAGCGGCTTGTCCCGTAGGAGCACCTGTTCAGGCATAAGTGTTTGCCGGGCAGTTGGTTTTCCGTAATACATTACAGTGTTTACATATATCGTGTATCATTAAAAGGGGCTGTTTTTACAGCTCCTTAATTTTTTATTTGACTTTTTAAATTTTTGTGTTAAAATAAACTCGTGAAATGAATATCAGGGAAGCGACCGTTTGTGCAAACTTTATTGGGCTTGCACTTTTTTTATTTTTATGCGGAATACTGTTATATACGCTTCCGACCGTTTCCTTGTATTTCTATATTATTAAAGTTTGTGAAAGGGAAAAATATGGACGCAAAAGCTAATAAAAACAAAATGGGAGTTCTCCCGATCGGTAAGCTGATTGCCGATGTGTCGGTACCATTAATGGTGTCAATGCTGGTGCAATCATTATACAATGTTATTGGTTCAAGATTTGTTGCAAAAATAAGCGAAAGCGCCGTGACTGCCACCGGTCTTGCATATTCGGCTCAAATGCTTATGCTTGCAGTCGCTGTCGGTACGGGCGTGGGCGTTAATTCACTACTTTCCCGTTCTCTCGGTAAGGGAGACAGGGAATTTGCAAACAAAACAGCAACAACAGGTCTTCTGCTTGCTCTTTTCTGGACTGTTATTTTTATGATAATCGGCGGTCTGTTTTCAGGCAAATTTATTGCTTTTTTTACAGATGATACTCAAATAATAGATTACGGCATTTCGTATTTAACGATATGCGCGCTCAGCTGTGTAGGAATTTTCCTTGCCACAACAGGCGAAAGGCTGTTTCAGGCAACCGGCAATACTATGCTGAGTATGCTCGCTCAGCTTTCGGGTGCGGTGATGAATATTATTCTCGACCCGATTTTAATATTTGATTTCGGTGCCGGTCTCGGTGTAAAAGGCGCCGCTCTTGCAACGGTTATCGGTCAGATTACCGCCGCCGCTGTTTCTCTTATTTTAATCAGTTTAAGAATAAAGAAATTCATTTTGTTTTTCAAGGGCTTTAAACC
>JAJQGZ010000129.1 GCA_021200075.1 Clostridiales bacterium
GTATTCGTCCTCATTTTCCCAGTTGTGCCAAATTTCCTGAATATCGTCGTTTTCCTCAAACATTTCAATCATTCTTGCCATAGCTTTCATATCGTCCTCTTTTTCAAGTCTGGCATATGTTTGCGGAATATATGCGGGTGCGGAGGATACTATCGAATATCCCTTTGCTTCAAGGTCGTCACGCACTGCACCTACATCGTTTACTTCTGTTCTGATTTCATATATATCCTCGTCGTCAGTGAGAAAATCGGTCGCTCCCGCTTCAAGTGCGTCCATCATAAGAGCATCAGGATCAACATCCTCTTTTTCTATGATTATAACGCCCTCTCTGCCGAACATAAATGTTACCGAGCCGGGAGTACCCATATTGCCGCCCGCCTTGTCAAAATAGTGGCGAACCTCTGATGCGGTTCTGTTCCTGTTATCGGTAAGTGCTTCAACCACAACAGCCACACCGGACGGGCCGTAGCCCTCGTAAACTATTTCGTCAAAATTTGTGCTGTCGGAATCTCCGGCGGCTTTTTTCAGCATCCTGTCAATATTGTCGTTGGGAACATTGTTTTGCTTTGCCTTTGCTATAACATCTCTGAGCTTTGCGTTATTGTTCGGGTCGGGGCCGCCGTTTTTAACAGCCACGGCAAGCTCTCTGCCTATTTTGGTAAACACCTTTGCTCTTGCGGCGTCGTTTGCGCCTTTCTTTCTTTTTATCGTGCTCCATTTATTATGTCCGCTCATAGTACACCTCTCAGATAATGACTTACGGGGATAGGACTTTGCCCTTGCCGATTTGCGCGGCTTTCCTCATTTACAAAAATTTTATCACATTACGGTTGATATATCAAGAAAAATTTATTTGCCGCCGCCCATGCTTCGGTTGCCGAAACAAATAATATTATTCAAGCATATAATAATATAGTATAAAAATCAAATTGTAATTAACAAGAGAGGTCTTGGATATGACATTATATATTAAGGTAGGCTCGATAACAAACGCACAGCGTTCACAGTGCATTTTGCGTTTGCGCGGCTACAAATCGCAAATAAAAAAGCTCGAAAATCCGTCGCAGTCGGACGGGTGCGGATATGAGGTTAAGGTGAATGCGCACGATAACGAACCGATAGATATTCTCGCATCAAACGGCATTGATGTAAGGGGAGCGGACAGGGAATGATATATCTTGACAACAGCGCAACAACCAATCCCAAACCGCCCTCGGTGATAGGCAGCGCAAATGCTTCTATGATAAAATACAGCTTTAACAGCGGCAGGGGAGGCTATCGGCAGTCGGTTGCGGCGGCGGAAAAAATCTATGCCGTCAGGGAAAAGCTTTCCGATATGTTCGGTTTTGAAGAGCAGGGAATATGCTTTGCTCCAAACTGCACCTATGCTCTCAACACGGCGATAAAAGGCAGTGTTAAAGCAGGGGATCATATAATAATTTCAAATCTTGAACATAACGCCGTTGCAAGACCGGTTTACAAGCTTGCGCTCGACGGAGTGATAACATATGACAAAGCAAATTTCAGCTACGACAGCGAGGAATGTGTTGAAAATTTCAAAAGACTGATTAATCCCAAAACCGCTTTGATAGTGTGTATGCACGCATCAAATGTTTTCGACTGTGTGTTCCCGATTAAGGAAATAGGACAGCTTGCAAGGGACAACGGAATACGCTTTGTTGTCGATTGCGCACAAACCGCCGGTATAATAAATATCAATGCAAAAAGGGATAATATTGATATTCTCTGCGCACCGGGTCACAAGGGCTTGTACGGCCCTCTCGGCACGGGATTTATGGCAGTCGGCGACGATGTTTTGCCCGATACGGTGATTGAGGGCGGAACCGGCTCGGCTTCAAAAAAATCTTGCTCAGCCCGATTTTCCGCCCGACAGGTTTGAAAGTGGCACTCTTAATAACAGCGGTATAATTGCTCTCGGTGCGGGAGCTGATTTTGTGTATAGATACGGGGAAGAAAAAATATTTGTTCACGAGAATGCACTGATAAATTATTTTTACCGTGAGTTTAAAAAACCGACGGTGTACAGCTTTATACCCCATCTCCCGAAAAGGTATTCATCGCTCTGATTCTCTCGTTTAACTACAAGGATTATTCGTCGGAGAAGACCGCTTCGCTTCTTGCCGACAGGGGAATTGCGGTTCGTGCAGGGTATCACTGCGCTCCTCTTGCGTACAATGCTTTTTCCACATCTGACAGGGGAACGGTGCGTATAAGCCCGTCTGCTTTTACAACTCACAGGGAATGTGAAATTTTTATTAACTCTTTAAAAAAACTCCGTTAATCGCTTTATTTCTCATTTTGTATGTGATAAAATATTCATAAATAGAGAAAAAAACCAATATGTATAAAAGTAAGGAAGCAAATTATGCTTGAACAAATAAAAGACACGGCTAACAGAATATTGAGCGTTTTTTCCACATTCAGCTTTGCCGATTTTCTCGATATAGTAATGGTTGCGGTCATTATATATATCTGTGTGCGGATTATAAGAGAGACAAGGGCAATGCAGCTTGTAAGGGGTATTGTATTTGTAATTGTGCTTTACGGCATTGTCAGCCTCCTCGGTATGGAAGCGTCGGAGTATATGCTCAATCTTGTATTTTCAAATATATTCATCATACTTGTAATACTTTTCAGCCCGGAGATAAGGAGTATTCTCGAACAGGTGGGTCACGGTGCGTCAAGCAAGAGCATAAAATCAATTATCCACCCCGGAGTTGCTATGAATATAACGGAGCTTTCGGAAGCGGTGGAAGCCGTGTGCAGAGCCTGTTCCAATATGAGTGATAAAAAAATCGGAGCGTTAATCTGCTTTGAAAACAATACCCTGCTCGGCAATGTTATCCAAACGGGCACGGAAATTTACGGCAAGATTTCCACATCTCTTGTGGAGAATATATTTTATCCCAAGTCGCCGCTTCACGACGGCGCAATGGTTATCCGTGACGGAACGGTTTATGCCGCCGGGTGTATTCTTCCGCTCACCAAAAAGACCGTATCGTCTTCCCTCGGCACAAGGCACAGAGCCGCAATAGGTCTGTCGGAAGAGAGCGATGCCGTTATTGTTATTGTCAGCGAGGAAACCGGTGCAATCTCGGTTGCAAAGGGCGGAGTACTCCGGCGCAATATTTCAGATGGCGACCTCAGAAATATTCTTACAACGGAATTTTTGTCGACGGGTTCATCCTCCGACGACAAGATTATCACTAAGTTTGTAAGGAGGATTAAAAAATAATGCCACAGGAAAATAAAGCAAAAAAAAGTAAATTCTCTCTCCGCAAGCTGATATATAATGACAAGTATCTGATAATTTTTTCCGTTTTGGCTGCAATTGTGGTATGGATAATTGCGTCAATGAGCCTTTCGCCGGAAACCACCAAGACCGTCGCCGTTCCTGTCACGGTCGATTTCAGCGACTCCGCCGCTTCCCAGCTTGGCATAAAATGCTACGGAGACGAAACCATTGATGTAGATGTCACTGTCAGCTGTAAAAAATATCTTGCAAAGGATATAACCTACGATGATTTGAATGTCACATTGCAGACGAATACCGTCACCACAAAGGGCAATCATGAGGTTCCGATTAAAGTTGAAGCGTCGAGTGAGAATGCGAGCTTCACCGTGCAAAGCTATTATCCCACGGTTTATACGGCGTTTTTTGATGTCGAAGACGAAAAGACTATGAATATAACCCTTGATTACGATGACGAAGATTTTATCGCCGACGGATATATTATGGGTGAGCCTTTGCTCAGTCAGACAACGGCTGTTGTCACCGGACCGAAAACATATGTTTCCCAGGTGAAGTCGCTTGTGTCAACCATCAGTATTGACGATAAGCTCAGAACAACGCAGTCGGTCGATTTGCCTGTTTCGGCTGTGGATTCAAGCGGCTCAACCGTCGATTATGTTTCTATTGATACTAGCAGTGATAATCTCACTCTCACAATTCCCGTGTTTAAAAAGACTACGTTTGATGTCAGCGTGTCGTTTACCAATATTCCGAGCGATGTGGATATTTCTAATTTCACCGTCGCATACAGCAACGAAACGGTTGACGCAGGTGTGCTTGAGGACGCAGATATTGAAGAAGCAAATATCGGCAATATTGATTTTTCACAGCTCACCGTCGGGGAAAATGAGTTTTCTTTCGATGTGTCAAATTTTGAAAGTATGGTAATCCTCGATAATATCAGCGAAATTACCGTAACCGTAACTGTACCGTCGGATTATTCGTCACAGAGCGTTTCCGTTGACAAATCCGCCGTTACTGTAACTAATTTGCCGGACGGCTACAAGGCTGTTGTAAATTCGCTCAGCAGCTCGGCAGTGACTGTTATCGGCGATGAAACCGCACTGTCCGGTATCGGTCTTGTGGTCGATTTGTCGTCGTATAAAAACAATATCACCGACGGAGCAAATGATTACGAGCTTACCGCTTCTGTGGAAAACTCAAGCTCCTGTTGGGTGTACGGAAATTATACCGCCAATGTAACTATAACCAAAGAGTAGGACATTGATAAAGCACTCATAACCACGCCCGGTTAATTCACATTTTTGTAGTGCTTTGTATTTACTAAAAGGAGCTGTAAAAAAACAGCATCAAAAAAGAAACTGCAAGTCTGCCGAAAAA
>JAJQGZ010000122.1 GCA_021200075.1 Clostridiales bacterium
TTCAATCGCTATGGATTTTTTAGATGTTCAACTTCATTTTACAATCGGCCATTTATTATAGATATAAGAAAATTTTTCTTCCCCGCCGATAAAGCTATACACTATCGGATAAATATTTGACGATATTAAGTCATCAAAAAGCGGATAAAACGAATTGCCAAAAATATTTGAAGCAAGAAAATCACCGGTTTTACCATCCAATATAAATGTACCGTTATACATAACAATGGGCAATTCTTCGCTCAAACCTGCAGTGACTTTTTTAGATGTGTAATAGCTCCTCGCCGTTGCGTATGAAAATATCATACTGCTTGAAACAAGAGCGTTGATTGTTTTGTTGGTGAAATCGGAGGTTCTCTGAGATCTGTTGAGAAGCGTGCCGTCAAGGTCTGAAACATATAAGGTTTTCATACTTTCTCCTGTGATTTTATATTTCAGCTTAGTAATAATGTTTTTAAATTTTCAACCGATTTTGCGATATATTGCGGGGCTTCGTTATTCAGTTCGTCATAATCGCCGTAGCCATACAGCACTCCGATTGAATCAATACCGGCTTTCTTTGCGCCGATAATATCCTCTTTCCTGTCGCCTATCATAACGCATTTTGACAAATCGGCTGTTTTGCTTTGCGTCAAAGCATATTCGATAACCTCGGCTTTTTTTGAACGGGTGCCGTCCAAATTAGAACCGGCGATCACATCAAAATATTTTGTAATGTCAAAGTGGAACATTATTGCGTCGGTGAATTTTTGCGGTTTTGAGGTGGCGAGGATCAGTGCTTTGCCGTTTTCTTTAAGCAATTTGAGAAGCTCAACCGTGCCGTCATATAATTCATTCTCGAAAATACCTTTATCGCTGAAATATTCACGGTAAAAGTGCGTTGCCTGCATAGCCTTTTCTTCATCAAAGTCGTAAAAATTTTTAAAAGATTCGTGAAGCGGAGGCCCCAAAAACGGTTTGAGCGTATCAGTATTTTCAACAGCTATGCCGTACTTATTCAGTGCATAGATTATTGAATTGATAATTCCGGGTGAAGAATCCGTGAGCGTGCCGTCAAGATCAAAAAAGAATTGTATCGTAATTTTTCATATTGCATTCCTTGAAATTTCTATTCACAAAAAAAGAGTGAAATAATATTTTTAATGTTTAAAACGATAATTTGAAAGCGGGTTACGGCGAGCATTTGATATATGAGCATCTCCGCTGCAAAAAATAAAATTTATTCAAATGCGGTTGGAACTACTTATCATAAACAAAGAGCACCTCAAACGAGATGCTCTTTTGATTAACCGTTTATTTGCTTTGCAATTTCTTCTGCGAAGTTTTCCTCTCTCTTTTCAAGACCGTCGCCTTTCATCATTCTGATGAAGCCATTTGCCTTGATTTGAGTGCCGAGCTGTTTCGCAACCGAATCTATATAGCCTTTAACCGAGCCTTGGAAAATATCGCTACGGACAAATTCCTGGTCAACAAGGCAATTTTCTTTATAATACTTACCCATTTTACCGACGGCTATTTTGGCAAGAACCGCTTCGGGCTTTGAAGCCATTTTTGGGTCTTCCTTCATCTGAACCGCAAGAATTTCCTTCTCGTGGTCAACTACATCGGCAGGAACCGAAGCCTCGTCAAGATAGCTCGGGTTCATTGCAGCAATCTGCATTGCAACATTCTTGCCCATTTCCTCAAACTCAGCTGTCTGAGCTTTAGCTTCGTCATCAACATCGAAGCCGACCATAACGCCTACAGCTCCGCCGCCATGGATATAAGTTGAAACCACGCCGTCCATAAGCTCAAAACGGCGAATTTTCATATTCTCGCCGATTGAAAGGATAAGGTCGTTAAGAGTTTCGGTAACGGTTCTGTTAGTGCCGTTAAACTTTGAAGTGCAAAGAGCTTCAACATCTGCCGGAGACTCTGCAATAATTGTCTTTGCAACGCCTGTTACGAAGTCCATAAACTTTTCGTTCTTAGCAACGAAGTCTGTCTCCGAATTAACCTCTACGACAACGCCTTTATTGGCTGCCTTGTCATGATAAGGGAGAACAACGCCCTCCGAGGCAATTCTTGTTGCTTTCTTCTGAGCGGCTGCAAGACCTCTTTCTCTGAGGTAGTCCACCGCTTTATCCATATCGCCGTCAGATTCAACGAGCGCTTTTTTACATTCCATCATTCCGACGCCGGTCTTTTCACGAAGCGCCTTGACATCCTGTGCTGTAAATGCCATAACTAATTCCTCCTGTTCAATATCTTTAATTTATATTAAAATTTATTCAGCCTTTTTGCTTTCGGCAGACTTTTCTTCTGTATTTTCGTCAGCCTGAGCTTCTTCCTCGTCAGCTGTGTCCTGACCGTCCCTGCCCTCAATAACAGCGTCGGCAATTGCACCTGCGATAAGCTTTACCGCACGGATAGCGTCATCGTTACCCGGGATAACATAATCAATCTCGTCGGGATCACAGTTGGTATCAACAATAGCAACAATCGGAAGACCGAGCTTCATAGCCTCGGACACAGCGATTCTCTCCTTGCGAGGGTCAACGATGAACATTGCATCGGGAACCTTTTTCATCTCAGTAATACCGCCGAGATATTTTTCAAGCTTTTCTATTTCAAGCTCAAGACCTACAACTTCCTTTTTGGGGAGAAGATCAAATGTGCCGTCCTCCTGCATCTTCTTAAGCTGAGCAAGACGGGCAACTCTGCCCCTGATAGTCTTGAAGTTGGTGAGCATACCGCCAAGCCACCTTGCGTTTACATAAGGCATTGCGCAACGCTCTGCCTCTTCCTTAACGGATTCCTGAGCCTGCTTTTTAGTGCCGACAAAGATTATCAAACCGCCCTCTGCGGCAAGGTCACGGACGAACATATAAGCCTTGTTAAGCTTCTTTACCGTCTTTTGCAGGTCGATAATATAGATACCGTTACGCTCGGTGAAGATATACTCCGCCATTTTGGGGTTCCATCTTCTTGTCTGATGTCCGAAGTGAACACCTGCTTCCAAAAGCTGTTTCATTGAAACTACATTTGCATTTTTTGCCATTACGTTTTCCTCCTTTAAGGTTAAATCCTCCGCATTTAGCCCGACAAGAGCCTGAATTGATAACCTAAGGCTCGGCTGAATGTGTGCGTATTCGTTCGTAATCTTACGAATGCCGTTGTATTATAACAAAATAGTTTTAAAAAATCAATATAAATCTTAAAATATTTGAAAATTTCTGGAGTGGGTAGAAATTTTTTCGGCAAGAGGAAAATAAAACGAGCTTTTGATAGATAAATAATTTGAAGTTTGGTCTTATAAAGGAAAAAATCCCCGATTTTTCTGTGAAACTCTGGGATAAATAAATTATTTATTTGGTTTTTACCTTTTCGACTGCTGACCAATCGGAATAAACTTTCTTGCCGTTTACGGTTTTGTATGTGCGGACACGGACATAGTAGGTTTTCTTTGACTTCAAGCCTTTTATGGTTTTTGAAGTGGCAGAAGATTTTTTAATCGTAACGGTCTTTTTGCTATTGGTGAACTTTTTGTTGGTGGCATATTGAATTTCATAGCCGGTTGCAGAAGATACCTCTTTCCAAGTAAGTTTAAAGCCTTTCTTAGTTTTTTGAACTTTTTGATTTTTGGCTTTTGGGGCTTAGTCGGAGAGGTTGTACCGGTTGCGGGAACGATGTCGGATATATATGTATCACCGCAATTTACGCAAGTGTAAGTTGTATAGCTTTGAGTTGTTAAAGTAGGCGCTGTTACAACAGATGAGTAGCTGTGACCTGCCGCAGGTATATAATTATCGGTATATGAACTACCACATACTATACAGGTATATGTTGTATAACCTTGGGTTGTGCAGGTCGGGTCGGTTACGGCTAATGTGTAGTTGTGTCCTGTTGCAGGTACAGCATCGGCTGTATATGAATTTCCGCATGTTGTACAAGTATAGGTTGTGTAACCATCTGCTGTGCAAGTCGGAGTGCTTACAACTATACTGTCGTAATTATGCCCAGTTGCGGAAATTATTTGAGCTGTTCTTCTGATTTCTTCATTTCAAACGGTGCAGTAAACTACAGAATCTTATGAGCCGTCCTGTGTACAGGTTGCGGCGACATCGTTTTCTATTACAGCTTCTCCTGCGGTGTGACCGGTTGTTGAAAGCTCCTCGGTATATGAATAACCGCAAACAGAACAGGTGTAGGTTTGAGAACCTCCAGCCGTGCAAGTGGGAGCGATTACGGTTGATGTATAATTGAGACCCGTTGCGGGAACCGTGATAGTTTCCCTGCTCAATTCTGCGCCGCAATCCGAGCAATATACGACACTGTCACATGAACCGACTTGTGTACATGTTGCGGCAACTTCATTTTCCGTCACAGCAGCGGAGACGGTATGAGATGTAAATGAAAAATCAAAGCATAAAGCGGGACGAATACCATATTCTGTGTTACAAATAGTATTCTCACAAGGATCAATAGTACCGTCGTGGTTAACAATAGTACAAACACCTGACATATAACCGGCGGAACGCAAAAGCCAGCAACAATTACCCTCATAGCTTTCGTACTCGACATCATACTCAACCACCCAAAGTCCCTGACATTTTGCATAGTCGCTGCCCTGTGCCCGGCGTGCTGTATCATATGTGCTGT
>JAJQGZ010000223.1 GCA_021200075.1 Clostridiales bacterium
ATACAATATTTCGCATATTACTTTTATTTTAATTTAGCCTAAAATTAAAAGAAAAACAATAAACGGCCCGACTAAGAGGTTATTGCTGATAATTTGAACATCATCGGGGAAAGTTGACAAAATCGTCTTTTTTAAGCATAACGATTATTACAAACACGGGCAGAATAATCAGATAAACCAAATTAAAATGACGACTCATTATACCGTCGATTCGTTCTTTTTTACCTGCCCAAATCATACCCATTGCAAATGCGTAAGTTGAATAAAACCATACATACAGCCATTCGGTATTCAGATAAATTATATAGAAAATGAACATTGCAAGCGTTATTACAAGCATGGCACAGTTAAGACCCTTTTGCAAATCGCAGTTTGCGGCTTTAAAGGAAATATAAAACACCGCATAAAGTACAATTAATTCAACAACATACCATGAATTATATATCAGCGGATTGCCCTGCTCGAAAAAAGCGACAAAGCAATTTTTTAACGAGAAAGAGCCTAAGGTATAAAACGAGTCGCTTATAATATAATACGCAATATTTATAACGGCAATGGGGATTGCGGGAATTACAATTTTCGCCAATCTTCGGCTGAAAAAGCCCTTTAAATACCCGGAGCCTTTTTGCTTTAAAGAGGTTACAAGACCGTACCCGGAGAGGAAGAAAAATATTTTTACGGCGTCGTCGCCCTGGCAAATGCTTAAAAATTTGTGTGAAACATTCAGGTAGTCAAGGCAAAAGTGGAACAGAACCACATCAAGCACTATAATTCCCCTCAAAATAGTTGTTCTTTCGGGGGGGAAAGGTAGTCGGTGTATAATCCGTTCTTGTTGACTTTTATTTTGTATAACAAAAGAGCGATTACGGAAATAAGAATTAGATCAGCCATTTTCCGCTCCTTTGCCGTATGCTTTGTACCATTCAACCGTATTTTTTATACCCTGTGGGAAGGTGGTTGTGGGTTCAAATCCGGTATCATTTTTCAAATCAGTAATATCCGCACACAGGCACATAACCTGGTTGGGAAAATAATCTATTGCGCCGAAGTTGCATTTTGCACCGGGTGCCGCAATATCACGGATGGTTGTAATATATTCTTTAAGGCTCTTTGTTTTGCCCGAGCCGACGGCGTAGACTGCGCCGTTTTTGCCCTTTTCGGCAACGAGGTAAAAGGCGTTTGCAATGTCGCCGTTATAGAGAAAATCCCATTGCTGTTCGCCCTTGGTGAAATCGCAGTCCTCGCCGTTTAAGAATTTTATAATCGTACTCATCACCATAGTGTGCGAGCCGTCACCGGGCCCGTATGCGGATAAAATCCTGCACCAGCAGTGCCTGATACCGAGCTGTTCGCAGAGTATGCGGCTCATTCTGCCGGCAGTCAGTTTGGCAATGCCGTAGCCGTTGTCGGGCTTTTCGGGAGAAGCGGGGGAAACCTTTTCTCCGCTTGGCAATCTGCCGTTTTCCGCCTGGCTCCCCGCTCCGACAAAGACCTCGCATCCGAAACGGTGAGCGAGATTAACGGCGTCAAGCTCGTGCTTGATATTGTCGCTTTGAAGCATCATATCGTTCCTGTCCTTGCCGTAGGGGCCTGCCCAAGCAAGGTGGAAAAATGCGTCGTACTTCTCGTTGTCGGTATTTTGAAAATCTGCCATTTCGCCGAGCGAGCAGAATACGGTTTTAACAAGAGGACTTTTTGGTATCTTTTCAACTCGTCCCTCTTTGCGGACAAGGACAAGCACCTCGACCCCCTCGTTTATTAATTTTTTTACGAGCGCAGTGCCGACTGCTCCGGTTGCGCCTGTTACAATTGCTTTTTTCATAATTCTCACTGATTTTTGCGTAAAATTTATTCTTCTGTATCTGTTTTATCAAAAGCGGAATCCGTATTTGCTCCGTCTTGCTTTTGCAACTTTTTGTTCTTCCTGAACGCCCAGAATTTATTGAGCAGGAAATTCAGCGGAACAGTAATGACAATATTGAGTATCGGAGCGATATAGCTTGAGATGTTAAGAAGATCCGCCCATACCCACAAAAGCACATTGTGCAAAATCAAACCTGTTCCGGCGTAGGACAAAAAGAGCTTCATAAAAGCCGCAATTGGCGAGCGATATTCCTGTTCCTGCTTTTTGAATACATAATTGTTATTCCAGTAATACGCATTGATAATGCTCAGAAAAAATCCTATTATACTCGCAAGATATATATTACATCCGAGCGGAACTAAAATATAGTAGGCTGCATAGGAGATAAATGTGTTTGTAAGACCGACCATACCGAATTTTACAAACTGCATTAAGCCGTCCCATATTTCATCCTTTATTTCAATTTTTGTAATTTTGGTAAAGACGCTTCTGCACCAATTTGCAATTGCCAGAACAACATGCCAGCACCAACGAGAAATTTTAATTATCATATATATCGTTCCTGCGGAAATTTTTGAATAACCCGAGCCGATTTTTATTCAAGTGGTTTAATAAAGAGATTTTCAAGCAGCTCTTTTCTCGGCAAAAACGGCGCCAAATCCTCAAGCGGAGGACTTACTATTGTTCCGTCTTCAAGCTTGCGTGCGCTGCTCTTGGGTTCCCATATCTGCTCGGTATCGGTGAATATTTCGCAAAATGCAAAGCCGCTTTGGTTAAGTGTTTTTTCAACAGCGGTTTTCATCTCGTCGTTATTGTGCGCACTGTAATACGGATAGCCGAACGCCTTTGCGATAAGCTCGAAGTCGGGGAAGCTCAAATCGCCCGATTCCGGCCCGATCCCCACCTTGCAATGCTCGCTGAAAATATTATTTTGGGTGAGCCTTATCGAATGGTAGCCCTGATTGTTTATAAGGAAAATTTTTATTGGGAGCTTGTTAGTGACGATTGTCTGAAGCTCCTGCAAATTCATCATAATCGAGCCGTCGCCCTCTAAGCAGACGGTATCTTTTTTTCCGTCGGCAACGCAAAGACCGATTGACGCCGGCAAACCGTAGCCCATACTTGCGATGGCGCTGTTTATGATGAAGCGTGTATTCTTTTTGATTGTATAATTTTGATGCCCCACAACACAGCACGCACCGTTTGATACGGCAGTGTAGCTTTCCTCGGGCAAGGAATCGCTCAGATATTTCACAAAGGCGAAAACATTTGCATATTCTCCGCCGTTGTTCCAGTGCCTCGGGAGTGTTACGGGATATTTATTTTTCCAGTTACGGCAGGCGCCGAGCCATTCCTCGTTTGAAAAAACCCTGTCGTCTGCACATCTGTTGACGGCGCAGAGGAAGTCCTTTGCGTCCGCCCAAATTGCCTTGTCGATATGCACGGTGTGCTTTTTCATCTCGGACTTGTCGATATCCACCATTATTACCTTGGCTTCTCTTGCCCAGGTTTCGTAATTATAGCCGACCTGACGAATGGAAATCCTTGTGCCAATCGCAAGTACAAGGTCGGAGTTCTGCACGGCGAAATTGCCCGCACGGTCTCCCATATTTCCGCCTCTGCCGATATAGAGCGGATTTTCGTTTTCTATCAAATCAACGCTGTTCCAATATGTTACAACGGGGACATTCAGCTTTTTGACCGCTTTTTTAAATTCCTCGTATCCGCTGGAAAGACGGATTCCGCCTCCTGCGTAGATAACCGGTCTTTTTGCATTTTTAATCTGATTAAGCACATCGTTTACGGTTTCATCGTCAATCGCAGGGGGAAGAAGTGAATCGTCGTTTGCAGGGTCGTAGCCTTCAAGCTCGTCGGTTTCTATAACGGTACCCTGAATATCAACGGGTACATCAATCCATACCGGGCCGGGTCTGCCGGTTGTCGCAAGGTGAAACGCTTTTTCGCACGCATAGCGTACATCCTTTGCGTCTTCAAGCATTACCGCATATTTTGTCATCGGCTCAGCGGATTTTACAATATCATATTCCTGGTCGCCGAGCGAGCGAAGCTCAACCTCGGGATTAAGCTTCTTTGCATACCTTGCGGTGGTGGTGTATTTTACCTGACCGGAAACTATGAACATAGGGATTGAATCGAGCCAGCCGCCGCATACGCCGGTGAGAGCGTTGATACCGCCGGGCCCCGATGTTACGCATACGAGCGCCGGTTTGTTCTCCAGCCTTGCGTATGCCTCCGCCGCAATGGCGCACGCCTGCTCGTGGTGGTTATATGTGCAGTGCAGTCCGTCCTTGTGACCGAATGCGTCGTTAAGGTGTATTGCTCCTCCGCCTACCACCGTAAAGGCGTCGGTTATTCCGTTTTCAACAACAAACTGCGCAATATAGTCAGAAACTTTTATTTTCATAGTAAAATCAACACTGCCTTTCGGTACGGATTTAAAATATTAAATCGGCAAATCCGTGCAAATCTCCATAAATCAACCAAGCCCTACCCCGTAAACCTGGCGGAATACAGGTTAAAGCTCACATCAAAAATCAATTATGCGTTTTTATTATCATTAACGGCTTCGATAATCGTCTTAGTCATATAGTCTATCATTTCGTCAGTCATACCCGGAAATACGCCTATCCAGAAAGTATCATTCATAATCCTGTCCGTTACGGCAAGGTCGCCGATTACCCTGTAGCCCTCGCCGGATTTACGCATCTCGTCAAATACAGGCTGCTCTGTGATATTGCCGGCAAAGAGCATTCTTGTCTGAACGCCCTTTTCCTCGCAGCGCTGAACAACCGCATTTTTGGAAACGCCCTCTTTGCAGGTGATGAGGAAGCCGAACCAGGACGGAATGCTGTTTTCGGCAGGTTCGGGGAGAATAAGACTGTCGGAAACACATTCAAGCGCATTTTTGAGCCTGTCAAAATTATGTCTGCGCTTTTCAACGAAAGACGGGAATTTTTCAAGCTGAGCGCAGCCGACAGCCGCCTGCATTTCCGTAGCCTTGAGGTTAAAGCCGAAATGGCTGTAAACATACTTGTGGTCGTAGCCGAGCGGAAGTTCGCCGTACTGCCTGTCAAATCTGTGACCGCACATATTGTCCCTGCCTGACGGACAGATGCAATCCCTGCCCCAGTCACGCATAGAGCGGATAATTTTGTTGAGAAGCGGGTCGTCGGTGTAAACGGCGCCGCCCTCGCCCATTGTCATATGGTGCGGCGGATAGAAGCTCGATGTGCCGATGTCGCCGACAGTGCCCGTGAATTTTTCCTCTCCGTCGATTACATATTTACTGCCGAGCGCGTCGCAGTTATCTTCAATAAGCCAAAGATTATGCTTTTTGCAAAAATCTTTAACCGCCTGCAAATCAAACGGATTGCCGAGGGTATGAGCTATCATAACAGCCTTGGTCTTGTCGCTGAGTGCGTCCTCAAGCTGAGAAGCGTCGATATTGTACTGAGGAATTGTGAGGTCAACAAAAACCGGCACCGCTCCGTACTGTACAAAAGGAGCAACAGTTGTCGGGAATCCTGCCGCAACGGTGATAACCTCGTCGCCCCTGTTAATTTTCCTGTCGCCCAAAAGGGGAGAAGTGAGGGTTGCGAAAGCAAGGAGGTTTGCCGAAGAGCCGGAGTTTACGAGTGATACATATTTAACTCCGAGATACTCGCCGAACTTCTTTTCAAACTCATCGCAGTACCTGCCTGCCGTGAGCCAAAATTCAAGAGCGGAATCAACAAGGTTTGTCATCTCTTTGCTGTCGTACACACGGCTTGCGTAAGGGATTCTGTTGCCCTCTTTGTACGGCGGCTTAGCCTTGTAGGTGTCGCAGTATTCCGCCACCATTGAAAGTATTTGTTCCTTTGCCTGTTCCTCTGTTTTATTTTCAAACATTCAACTAGTCCTCCACATTGAAAAATTCATTAATTTGCTTATCCATAACGCATGGAATGTCTCCACCGTCAAAATATACCTTTGTCCATTCCACGATTTTTTCAACCGCTTCCTCAACAGTCCATCTCGGCTGCCAACCGAATGTGGTTTTAACCTTGGTTGTATCGAGCCTGAGGAAGTTTGCCTCGTGAGGAGCATCGGGTTCGCTGACATCTTTCCATTCGGCGCTGTTGCCCCATAATTTGCAAAACAGCGTTACAAGCTCTCCTGTTGTACGGCAGTCGGAATCGTTCGGCCCTACATTGTAATATCCCTGAAGCTCGCTGTTTTTATACTGCGCTTCAACTATCAACAAATAAATTTTGAGCGGTTCAAGCACATGCTGATACGGTCTTGTGGAATACGGATTTCTTACTATAATCGGCTCGTTTTTTTCAACAGCACGGATACAGTCGGGGATAATCCTGTCGTTTGCAAAATCCCCTCCGCCTATAACATTGCCCGCACGGGAGGTTGATATCGCAACTCTGCCGTCGGTGAAAAATGATTTTTTATAGCTGTGCGTTACAAGCTCGGAGCAGGATTTGCTGTTTGAATACGGGTCGTATCCGTCAAGCGGCATATCCTCGGTGAATGCAACATTGGTCTCCTGATTTTCGTAAACCTTATCGGTCGTTATGTTCAAAAATGATTTTACACATTCGTTGAGGCGTACACATTCGCATATATTAACGGTACCCATTACATTGGTTTCGTATGTGTATACCGGCATTTTGTAGCTGTCACGAACAATCGGCTGAGCCGCAAGATGGAACACAAACTCCGGCTGCTCGGTTTCAAAAACCTCCTTGAGCTTTTCCAAATCACGGATATCAGCAATGTACGATTTCATCTGCTTTTCAATCTCGGAGAGGTTGAAAAGGCTCGGGTTCGTCGGCGGGTCGAGCGAATAGCCCACAACATCGGCGCCTGCGTTGATGAGTATTTTGCAAAGCCAGGAGCCTTTAAATCCGGTATGACCGGTTACAAGTACCTTTTTTCCTTTATAAAAAGAGAGATCCATAATTATCAAACCTTTCGGGGATCACCAAACTTTCCACGGTGCAGTTTGGTTTTCCCACATTTCTTCAAGCTGCATTTTTTCCCTGAGTGTGTCCATCGGCTTCCAGAATCCGTTGTGGATATATGCGTCAAGCTGACCGAGTGCGGCGACGGTTTCCAGCGGTTCCTTTTCAAACACGGTGGAATCCCCTTCGATGTAATCAAAAATTTTAGGCTCAAGCACCATAAATCCTGCGTTTACTCTGCTGCCGTCCATATCGCTTTTTTCACGGAAAGAGGAAATTGTCAAATCGTCCTCAATCCCGAGACAGCCGAAACGCTGACCTACCGATACTGCGGTCATTGTGGCGATGTGACCCTGCGCTTTGTGAAATTCAACAAGCTTGTTGATATCAACATCGGCAACGCCGTCGCCGTAGGTGAGCATAAACGGTTCGTCGCCGATATAATTCTGTATTCTCTTTACACGGCCGCCGGTCATTGTGTTAAGCCCGGTATCTACAACGGTAACTTTCCACGGCTCTGCGTACTTGGAATGAACGGTCATTTTGTTTGATTCCGCAAAGTCGAATGTAACATCGGAGCAGTGGAGGAAATAGTTTGCAAAATATTCCTTAATCACATACTGCTTGTACCCTGCGCATATAATAAATTCGTTATATCCGTAATATGAATAGGTCTTCATAATGTGCCAAAGAATCGGATAACCTCCGAGTCCAATCATCGGCTTAGGTTTGTTCTGGCTTTCCTCGCTTATGCGAGTGCCGAATCCGCCTGCAAGAATAACTACTTTCATTTTGTACCTCCGAATGTAATTTATAACCGAATTTGTAAAATGCGGTCGAAATATCAATATTTATGCGGATTTAGTATAGCATATCGCCACTGTATTTGCAACCGCAAATTTAAGGCTTTAAAGTCCGAAATCACGCTTCTTCACTTTCGCCGAGCAGGAGCATAACAAATTCTCTTTTCCCGTTTTTCTCCCCGTCATATTCGGAATATGACGACGAATAATCCTTTTGGAGTATTCTGTAATAGTCGGATGTGATGTACTCGGTTTTTTCAAGATATACTGACACCTTGCGTTCACTGTCGGTGCAAAGTCTGAATTCGTACAACACTCCCTCTTGAGCGGTAAATTCCTCGTCGAGCGTAAATTTTGTATAGGTTCGGGAATCGTCGGCGATATTGCGTTCCTTTGCACTTGCGCGCGCAACAACCTCGCCCGTGCTTGTGTCGATAACATCGAGCAGGAGAGTGGCTTTTCCCCCTTTTTCGCCGTCAGCGCTGTCGCACAGGATATACACCTTTTGCACCGTCATCGCATCAAGCTCGGTAAACTGCGACGCACTCGTTTCGTTATTAATCGTTACAATTTGCTGATTTTCCCCTCCGCTTCTGCGGTAGAGCTGGTCGGGTCTTTCGATGAAATTTGACAGGCTCAAAAGCGATACTGCTGTGAATATGCACACAAACGAAATGAACCTGACATTCACGGCAACTCTGCCGGTAGTTATATTTTGGCTCAGTTTGTCAAAATTAAACTTCGGGTGCTTAAAGATAAAATCAATCAGCAGTATTGCGCACAGCACGGAGAACAGGATGTCGATATTGTCGTATATAAGAATATCGCCCATAGTCAGGCTCGGCGCCTGAGTGTATTTCAGCTTGTCCGCAAGTATTCCGTATCGGAAAATGTTTTGGTCGTGCAGTGTGTATTTGTACTGATTGACGATATACACGATGAATACAAGGCTGAAAAGCGTATCAATCCACAGCAATACCTCATAATGCCTGTTAATCATTGTGCCTATTACCAAAAACGGCATAATGAACATAAACCACTGCGGATGCGTGTACATTAGACCGAAAAGCGCAAAGCATATTCCGCTTGAATAAAACATACCGTAGCCTACGGTTTCGTCAAAATCCTTAGGCTTTGTGAAATATGCAAAGGCGATTATCACAAGCAAAACCACATAAAGCCCGTTAATGCTCATTTTGCCCAAATTAATGCTGAAACCGCTTGTGTAATCGAGCGCCGAGAAATTGAATACGCTTTCTATAAACGCTTTCCTGTCCGTGATAAGATAGAACAGCGCTTCCGCTCCGGCAGGCAAAACTCCGAGAACGATATACGCAATATCCTTGTATATATTTTTTATCCTCAAAAGCAGCAGAACAACGAATATCAAAAGCGCAAAGTATTTAAAAGTCGTTGCAATGCCGAAGCACAGTGTAAATTTGATATAATCCTTTTTGCTCGGTTCACGCTTGAAATAGTAATACATTCCGAGCATCATAAACAGCACCGTGAAAATATCGTACTGCGCAAAGAAAAATTGGCTGAAAAACGCAACCGGAGTCGTAAAACCGATAAACATTGTAAGCGTCGCTTTGTTTTTGTCAAAGCCAAGACGCTCCTTAGCAATTTTGTAAAGCAAAAATCCCGATATAAAGTAGCAGGCGGTCGGCAGGATTTTGTTACACATCGCAAGCGTAACGCTCCAGTCGCCCATATATTCGGGCGCAAGACCGAGCAGCTTCATCGGAATATTCCATATTGCAAAAATTATAAAGGTACTCGGCAGATAGTTTGCACTGTATTCTCCGACCGTTTCCTTGCAGGCGGAATAAAAGTCCGTAATATGCCCGTTTAAATATTCAACTGCGTGGCCCGCCGTTATCAGTATGTCCTGGTGGCAGTAAAAGATATAGCAGAACACCGCAAAAAGTATAAATATTGCCCATTGCAGTGCCGATACTCCCTTTTTTGACGGAGCGTCGATTTTGCTCCAAAGCTTTTTAACCATAAAAATCTCCGTGTTCGCCGTTCGTTTTTGTACATTATATTGTGTACATAATTCTCCATTATTATTATATATTTAATAACAGATTTTGTCAAATACAAAAGGGCAGGCTATTGATAAAGCACTCATAATCACGCATAAACGCATCTACACTCAATGCGTCTGTGCGTTTTAAACCTTTTCCTCGGGGCGGTACCTTATGTACAGCACCCCTCGCAAAATGCTTAATTATGATCACTTTCTCAACAGCCTTATAAAATGTTGATAAAGCACTCATAACCACGCCACGATATTTCAAATTTTGCGGTATTTTGCGGGCGGATACTATCCGCCCGCTTTCTTAATATCCCTTTTAAACTCGATTAACAAAAAAAGACGGGGAACGCATTATCTCCGTCTTTTGTGATTAATGTATTATTTTAGGTATGCTTAACGATGTTCAGGAAATTGCGGATTTTATGGTGTGAACATAATTGTACACCTCGTCGGGTGCGTCAACGCCGTATTTCGCAACAATTTTAACTATCGCCGAGCCGATAATAATGCCGTCTGCAATGTTGGCATATTTTTTTGCCTGTTCGGGAGTGTTTATTCCGAACCCGATTGCAACGGGAATATCGGTAGCTTCCTTGATATGCTTGGTAATGGTTTCCAAATCCGTGGTAATTTCCGAGCGTGTGCCGGTAACTCCGAGAGATGAAACCGCATAGACGAAGCCCTCCGCCTGCGACGCTATCATTTTAATCCTGTTTTCGCTTGTGGGAGCGATGAACGAGATTACCTCGATACCGTAATTTTTTGCAACGCTTTGCAAATCGTCCTTTTCTTCAAACGGCATATCGGGGATTATAACACCGCACATTCCGGCTTCCTTTGCGTTTTTGAGGAATTTGTCATATCCGTATTTGTAAAGCACATTCAGATATGTCATATAAACAAGCGGAATATCCGTCTGTGCCGCCACTCTTTTGGTAAGCTCAAATACATCGTTGGTGGTGACGCCTTGGCTCAATGTACGCAAGTCCGCCTCCTGAATGACGGGACCCTCCGCTATCGGGTCGGAAAAGGGAATCCCGATTTCAATCAAATCACAGCCTGCCTGCGCCATTTTGAGCATAATTTCCTCGCTTGTTTCAAGGTTGGGGTCGCCTGCGGTGACAAAGCCGATAAAGGCTTTTCCGTGGTCAAATGCGTTTGCAACTGTTTTATTCATACAAATCTTTCCCCCTGTATCTCGCTATTGCGGCAACATCCTTGTCGCCCCTGCCCGAAAGGTTGCAAATTATAATGCTGTCCTTGCTCATTTCGGGCGCAATTTTCATCAGATGAGCAACGGCGTGTGCGGACTCAACCGCACAGATGATACCCTCTGTCCTTGCGATATATTCAAATGCATTTACCGCCTCGTCGTCCGTTACGGGAACATACTCGGCTCTGCCTGTGTCGTGCAGATAGGCGTGTTCCGGCCCAATGCCCGGGTAGTCAAGCCCTGCGCTTATCGAATATACCGGAGCTATCTGACCGTATTCGTTTTGGCAAAAATAGGATTCCATTCCGTGAAAAATCCCGGGCGTACCCGTGGCGATCGTAGCCGCCGTCTCGCCTGTATGGATTCCTCTGCCCGCCGCTTCGCAACCGATAAGGTGAACATCGCTGTCGTTTATGAAGTTGTAGAAAATGCCCATTGCGTTTGAGCCACCGCCCACGCAAGCCATTACAACATCGGGGAGCTTGCCCTCGTATTCAAGTATCTGCTCTCTCGCTTCCTTTGATATAACGGACTGAAAATCCCTTACCATCATCGGGAAAGGATGCGGCCCCATAACCGAGCCGAGAACATAAAGCGTGTCGTCAACTCGTGAAGTCCATTCCCTCATAGCTTCGTTTACGGCGTCCTTGAGCGTCATAGTGCCTGTGGTGACAGCATTGACCTTTGCGCCGAGAAGCTCCATTCTGTAAACATTCAGAGCCTGGCGTTCGCAGTCCTCCTTGCCCATAAATATTTCACATTCCATACCCATAAGCGCCGCCGCAGTCGCCGTGGCAACTCCGTGCTGACCTGCACCCGTCTCGGCAATAACACGGGTTTTACCCATTTTTTTGGCAAGCAGGCACTGACCGAGAACATTGTTTATCTTGTGGCTGCCGGTATGGTTCAAGTCCTCACGCTTCAGATAAATCTTTGCGCCGCTGAGGTCTTTTGTCATTTTTTCCGCATAATACAAAAGCGACGGTCTGCCCGCATATTCTCTGAAAAGCTTGTCAAGCTCTGCGTTGAAGTCGGGGTCGTTTTTATATTTTTCATAAGAATTTTCAAGGTTGATGATTTCGCTCATCAGTGTTTCGGGGATATATTGTCCGCCGTGAACACCGAATCTACCCTTACTCATTTCTAACACACTCCAATATTTCTTTTATTTTATTGTAATCCTTTACGCCGTCTGTCTCCGCCGAAGAGGATAAATCAAGACAATAGGGATTAATTTTTTCAATCGCCTGCGGTATGTTCGTGCTGTCAAGCCCGCCTGCAAGAAAAAACGGTTTATTCGTTTTCGGCAGCTTCGCCCAGTCAAATGTATTGCCTGTTCCCGTGCCGGAATCAAAAAGGAAATAACCCGCACAGCCGTTGTAATCGTCGATTTTGTCAAAGCTCTCCGGCTTGAAAAATTTAATCACCGGCGCATTTATCGCTTTGCAAAATTCCGCGCTCTCGCTTCCGTGGAGCTGGACAAGGCTGATAATATTATTTTTCAAAAAATAATTTATGTTTTCCACACTGTCGTTTATGAAAACGCCGACCGCTTTTATGTCGGGCGATAGCCGTCGGCTCAGGCGAAGAGCCGTTTCTCTGTCAATACTTCGGCGAAAGCCGGGGGAGAGAATGTAGCCGATATAATCGGGCTTCAGCTCGTTGACATAATCAATGTCCTCGTCCCGTCTTAGTCCGCAGATTTTAACCTTTGCCATACAGAAGCTCCCTTACCGCCTGCGTTTTGTCCTCGGCTCTCATAAGAGTTTCGCCGATAAGCACTGCATTGGTTTTGCTTTCAATCAGCATTTTGATGTCGTCGTGGGTTTTAACTCCGCTTTCGGATATAAACACAACATCGTCGGGAATGAGCTTCCTGTACCTTGTGCTGTTGTTTACATCGACGGAAAAATCCTTCAAATTACGGTTATTAACCCCGATAATCCTCGCTCCTGCCGAAACGGCGGATTCAATGTCCGTCTCGTCGTGAGCCTCAACCACTGCGCTGATACCGAGGGAGTCGCAGATTTTAATATACTCCTTTACCGTCTCTGAGTCAAGCAGTGTGCAAATCAAAAGCACCGCTTTTGCGCCGAGCAGCTTCGCCTCGTAAATCTGGTATTCGCACACCGTGAAATCCTTGCGAAGCACGGGAATCGAAACTTCCTTTGCAATTTCCCTCAAATATTCGTCGCTGCCGAGAAACCATTTCGGTTCGGTCAGGCAGCTTATGCAGCTTGCGCCGGCTTTCTTATATTCCTTTGCAATTTCAAGGTAGGGGAAGTTTTCCGCTATCAAGTCCTTGGACGGAGAAGCCTTTTTCACCTCGCATATCAGGCTCAGTGAATCGCCTTTTAAAGCGTTTTCAAATTCAAAATTCCCTTTTTCTTCTGCAAGTGCGAGAGCTTTAATTTCGTCAAGCGGCTTTTCGGCAATTATTTTTTTATATCTTTGCCGGGTGTTTTCGGCAATAGTGTCTAAAATATTCGACATAGCTTCACCGTATCACTGTTCGTTGGTGGTCTTTATAAAGCTTTCAAGCGCATCGTAGCCCTTGCCGGACATAAGAGTTTCCTCGGCTTTTTTCATTGCGTCGGCAAGCGATATGCTCTTGTCGGCAACATAAATGCAGGCTCCGGCATTGAGAATAACCGCCGTGTTTTGCGCCTTTGTGCCTTTGCCGAGCAGTACATTGCGGGTAATCTGCGCATTCTCCTCGGGAGTGCCGCCCAAAAGGCCTGATTTATTAACTCTTTTGTAGCCGAAATCCTCGGGCTTGATTTCATATTCCGTGAGCTTTCCGTCTCTTACCTCGATAACTGCGGTTGCGTCGGAAGCGCTGATTTCGTCAAGGCAGTCAAGACCGTGAACAACAAGAGCGTCGGTAACTCCGAGCGTTACGAGCGCATTTGCAATTTTCGGCATAAATTCCTTGCTGAATACGCCGAGAACCATTTGGTCGGCGTGACCCGGGTTTGTAAGAGGGCCGAGGATGTTGAATACCGTTCTGATACCTATTTCCTTGCGGACAGGGCCTACAAATCTCATTGCGGTATGGTATTTCTGAGCAAAGAAGAATACATAGGAATTATCTTTAAGGCTTTTTTGCATTACTTCGGGCTCGCAGTCAATCTTTGCACCGAGAGCTTCAAGGCAGTCGGCGGCTCCGCATTTTGAAGATGCGGTACGGTTGCCGTGCTTTGCGATTGTAACGCCTGCCGCAACAGCTACAAACGATGCGGCGGTTGAGATGTTAAAGGAGTTTGACTTGTCTCCTCCCGTTCCTACTATGTCGAGTGCGTGGCAGTTAAGCTCAAACGGTACTGCCTTTGACCTCATACCGGTAGCCGCTCCGGCAATTTCTTCGTCGGTTTCGCCCTTTACCGCAAGTGCGGTTAGGAAAGAGGATATAACAACCGGCGATACATCGCCGCTCATAATTTCCTCCACGGCTGAATTTGCTTCTTCAAATGTAAGGTCTTGCTTGAGTGCTACTTTGCTGAGTACTTCTTTAATCATTGCTGTCTTCCTCCAAAAAATTTTGTAATATTTTAATTCCGTCCGGGGTCATAATCGATTCTGGGTGAAACTGTAAGCCGTATATCGGCAGTTCTCTGTGTTCAACCGCCATAATTTCTCCGTCGTCCGTCTTTGCCGTCACTTTCAGGCAATCGGGTATTGTTTCGCCGACGACGGAAAGGGAATGATACCTCGCAACGGGTATTCTCTCGTCAAGTCCTTTAAAGAGCTTCGACGAGGTGTCGAACGTGCAGATACTCTGTTTGCAATGCATAAGCTCCTTTGCGTAGCTGACCGTTGCGCCGAAAGCCGTGCATATCGACTGATGACCGAGGCATACTCCGAGGATTTTCGATACCTTGCCGAGCCTCTTTGTAACCTCTATGCAAACTCCTGTGTCCTCGGGTCTTTTCGGCCCCGGGGAGAGAACTATGTATTCGGGTGCGAGCTTTTCGATCTCGTCAACAGTCATTTCGTCGTTTCTGATAACCTTTATATCGGGATTGATACTGCCGATAAGCTGGTATAAATTGTATGAAAAGGAATCGTAATTATCTATTAGCAGTATCATTTTTCCGCCTCCTGACTGATTTTCAGAGCGTTGATAACCGCCTGCGCCTTGTTGATACATTCCCTGTGTTCTTTTTCGGGAACGGAATCGGCGACTATTCCTGCGCCGGAACGGACAAACACTCTGCCGTTTTTCTTAAACGCAAGGCGAATTGCAATGCAAGTATCGAGGTTTCCGGTAAAATCAATATATCCTATCGCTCCGCCGTAAATCCCTCTCTTGTTGTTTTCAAGCTCGTTGATAATTTCCATAGCTCTGATTTTTGGTGCGCCTGAAAGTGTGCCTGCCGGCAAAACGGCGTCAACAGCATCGAGAGCGTTTTTATCGTCACGAATATCTCCGTTTACCGTTGAGCCTATGTGCATAACATGGCTGAATTTGAGTATCTGATGATATTTGTTTACCCTTACCGTGCCGAATTTGCTTATCTTGCCCAAATCGTTCCTGCCCAAGTCAACAAGCATATTGTGTTCGCTCAGCTCTTTCGGGTCTTTTAAAAGCCCTGCTTCAAGCTCGTTGTCCTCCTGCTCGGTCTTTCCTCTCGGTCTGGTGCCTGCAAGCGGATATGTGGACAACATTTTGCCGTCGAGCTTAACAAGCGTTTCGGGCGACGCTCCGGCAATTTCAATATCGTCCGATGAAAAATAGAACATATACGGCGACGGATTGAGTTTTCGCAAAATTTCGTATGTGCCGAAGAGCGAGCCGTCCATTTGCGCTTCAAGTCGGTTTGACAGAACCACCTGGAAAATATCGCCCTCTCGGATATACTCCTTTGCCCTTTCCACCATTTTGCCGTATTCCTCGCCGCTGAACAGGGATTTAAAATCCGATTTCAGCACGGGCTTGGGCGGCTCGGGCGCATCTCCGTTTTTGATTATATCCGCCATAATTTCCAACTCTTTGACTGCGGCGAAATAATTATTTTCAACATCGTCGCTTTGCATGTTTGCAATCAGGATAATTTCATTTTCCCTGTTGTCAAATGCGATTACCTTGTCAAAAAGCATAAGGTCTACATCCTTAAAGCTTCCGTCGTCGTTTGCGTCAAGGTTCAGCGACGGCTCGCTGTATTTGATATAGTCGTAGCCGAAGTAACCTACAAGTCCGCCGGTAAAGGTCGGCAGGTAATCAAAGCGTGGGCTTTTGTGCGAGGCAAGCATATTTTTGATATGCTCCCTCGGGTTTCCCTGTATCTTTTTAACTTCATATTCGTCGATAACCGTCACATTACCGTTTACACAGCTAACCTCCGCTTTCGGGTCGAAGCCAAGGAAGGTGTACCGCCCGGTTTTGTTAGCGTCATCCGCCGATTCAAGCATATAGCAGTGTGCGCTGATATTTTTCAGCTTTTTGAATACTTCTATCGGCGTTTTGTTCATCGGCAGCGTTGTGCTTACCGGTATGGTATCATACTGCTTGCACAGGGTATTAATCTCTTTTAAATCGGGCTTTATAATCATAATTTCATCTCCGATACTTTTCGTGTTGCCGGCAATAAAAAAACCTTGGCAACACAATAAAATTGCATTGCCAAGGACGAAAAATTCCGCGGTGCCACCTTGATTTACGGTTAAAAACCGTACACTTTGCAAGATACTGTCATATCTCCGACCGTTCACGCAGATCAACACGTTACGGGATACTCGGCATTCGCCTTTCACCGTACCCTCAGCGGGCCATTTAATAAGCCGTTTATTGCCCCTTTCCAGCAACGGGGTTCTCTGTAAATGCGTATCTTATTTTTATTTCCGCTTCATCGGTTTAGCTATATTGCGAGCGTGCATTGCACTGCTCATAATTGTGATAATATTGTAACACTGTATTTTTGTTTTGTCAACTGTTATTTTGATATTGCTTTGTTTGCAAAATCGTCCCCGAGCAAGAGCCGTGCGTAAGCGTCTTCAAGCGAGGGAGGAAAAGATTATATTTTCAAAATCCTCTGCGCTTTCGTACTCGGCGCTCTTGTTTTCGGTTACGAAGTAAAACGGTATGCCCCTGTCTTTGCACTTTTTGCAAAAAGCCGAGACATTCTTCGGTGCGGTTGCGGAATGGTACATCGTGTGCAAAACTGCGTCGGTATTTTCCAAATTATAATTATCGTAATCAATGCCGACATACGGCTTGATAACAAGGATGTTTTTCGGCTTAAAATGTGGATTTTCAATATTTTTATCCGCCGCCTTGTAAAATCCGTCGTAGCTTACATAAACACCGTTTTTGCCCTTTGATATATTTTCAAGCGCTGTTTTGAAATTTTTAATTCCGTTAGCCGTTTTGTCCTCAAGCGGTTTGTCGCTTGCAATCAGCACTATCGGTTTGTCAAAAAACATATTGCCGATTAATGATGCGGTAAACGACAGCGTATCGCTGCCGTGGAGAATGATTACTCCCTTGTATTTTTCAAAATCCGCTGCCGATATAAAATCAATCAGCTTTTTCCAGCAGGGAAAATCCATATTTTCCGACAATATTGCAAAGGGCGAAGCACATTCAAATTCATAGTCAAAGTCCGAATTTAAAATTTCGCTCTTTGCATAATCGAGGATTTTAAACGGTTTATCAAAATGAATACTTTTATCCTCACGGCAGGCGATTGTACCGCCTGTTCCGATAAGCAGAATTTTATCCGTCATTTTGTAAAGAACACCTTGAACGCTTTGTATGCCATATAGGTGTCAATTTTGCTGACAAGCTCGTATGGTGAGTGCATTGAAAGCACCGGAACACCTACATCAATAACATCAACATTCAGGTTTGCGATATACATTGCGACTGTGCCGCCGCCTCCGCCGTCAACCTTGCCGAGCTCTCCGCTCTGCCACAAAACGCCGTTATTTTCCATAAGGGATTTAACAAAGCTTACATATTCCGCAGAAGCGTCACTTGTGCCGCTCTTGCCCCTTGCTCCCGTGAATTTGGTCACGCATACGCCCTTGTTGATAAACGACGCATTGTTCTTTTCAAACTGAGAGGGCCAGGTCGGATCGAACGCCGCATTTACGTCGGCGGAAAGGCATTTTGAATTTGACAGCACATCTCTGCCCTCGCAACTCTCAAGCCTTGCCAGGTCTTCTATAAAATATTTCATATAGCAGGAGTTGAGACCTGTGTTGCCGTCCGAGCCGGTTTCCTCTTTATCGGTCAGCACGGTAAGAGCCGTGTACTCTAGCGTTTCGTCAATATCGAATATTGCCTGCATAGCAGGGTAGGAGCATACTCTGTCGTCGTGGCCGTAGCCGCCGATAAGGCTTTTGTCAAATCCTATGTCGTCAACCGTGAAAGCAGGAACAAGCTCTAATTCGGCGGAGAGGAAATCCCTTTCCACAATGCCGTATTTTTCGTACAGAATATTCAGCAGATTGAGTTTGATTCTTTCGCTTTCTTCATCGTCCTTAAATGGTCTTGAGCCGATAACAACATTCAGCTCCTCGCCCTTTACAATCTCGCTTGCTTTCCTCGCCATTTGTTCTGCGCCGAGGTGTGGGAGAATATCCGTTATGCAAAACTTAGGCTCTCCGGGTGCTTCTCCGAGCTTTACATCAACATATTCGCCGTTATTTTTGCATATTCTGCCGTGGAGCGACAGCGGAATCGCCGTCCACTGATATTTCTTAATACCGCCGTAATAATGGGTTTTGAAAAACCCGAGACTGTCGTCCTCGTAAACCGGGCATTGTTTTAAATCGAGACGGGGAGAGTCGATATGTGCGGCGCTTATTCTTACTCCGTCCTTAGCGGGCCTTTTACCCTTTACGCAGAGGATTATTGATTTTCCCCTGTTGAAGTAGTAAACCTTGTCACCGGGGTTCAGCGGTTTGCCGAATTTGTCAAACTCCTCAAAGCCGTTTTCCTTTGCCGCCGAAAGAGCAGAGCAGGCAAATTCCCTTTCAGTCTTGTTTTCAAACAGAAATTTTTTGTACCCCTCGCAAAATTCGTCGCACTGCTTCAGTTCGTCGTCGCTCATAAAGTCAACGCCGTTTTCCTTTTTGTTGAACAGAAGCTCTTTAAGCTCCTGCGCTTTTGCTTTATCGCTCATAATATTTCCTCCAAAACAGAATTTATTTGTATTTTAATATCCTCATCGCCGTTGTTGATTATGACGAAGTCGGAGTGTTCTTTATAGTATTTTTCATCAAACTGGGAATTTATCCGTTTTTTTGCCTGTTCTTTTGTAATGCCGTCACGCTTCATTATCCGTTTAAGCCTTGTTTCGCTGTCGGCGCATACGCATATGGTTTTGTAGCATTTTTCCTGCGCATTTGCTTCAAAAAATTGCGGAGCGTCCAGCACGCTCGGCACCTTTGCGTCCTTTTCGCACAGCCTTATAACCTCGGGGTGGACTATGGAATTGAGCGTATTGAGCTTTTCTTTGTCGGAAAAAACAATTTGCCCGAGCATCTTCTTGTCGATTTTGCCGTTTTTGATAATATCGGGGGAAAACGCTCTTGCAAGCTTTTCGTTGATTTCACCGCCGTTTTGATAAATCATTGAAACATATTTGTCGGTGTCGAGAATATTAAAGCCGAGAGATTTAAGGTACTCGCTCGCATATCCCTTGCCCGCTCCGCTTTGACCGGTAAGACCGATTGTAAACGGCTTTTTCAAATCAATCACGGTGAACGCCGCCGCTCGTATCAGGCGGTTATATACAGCCGTCCCCACTCCGCTCGTGTGCGGTATTCGGGCGTAAACCTTTTTTGCTCCCATTTTGTCAAGCCGCCGCAGTGCGGCGAAAAGCTCCTTCGCCTGGGATAAATCGTCGTTTTCCTTTCCGAATGTAACCTTGGGGATATTCACATTGTCGTTTTCAAAGCAAAGGGCAAATGCGTTTTGCCGTGAGTTTACAAAATCCTCGTAGGTCTTTTTGTCGCAGTCCGCTATAACGACTTTGGCTTTCGGCGAATAGTGCTTGTATTTCATACCGGGCGAAGCGGCGGTTTCCCCGCCACTCATACCCTCAAGCACCGCCTTTGATGTATTGACCTTTCCTATTACCTTTTTAATCATTTCTTCGGTAATCGCTCCGGGGCGCAGTATTTCGGGCACATCTTTGGCAAGCGTGATAACCGTCGATTCCACTCCGAACTTGCAATCTCCGCCGTCTATTATTGCGTCTATTTTGCCGTTCATATCGACGATAACATATTCGGCTTTTGTGGGAGAGGGAAGCCCCGATGTGTTTGCGCTCGGCGCAGCTATCGGACAGCCGGCGGCGGCAATAAGCCGTCTTGCGGTTTCATTCTCCGGCATACGCACAGCAACGGTGTCAAGCCCTCCGCTTACCGTATTGCCTATTTTGTCACTTTTCGGCAGGATAATCGTGAGCGGGCCCGGGAAAAATTCGTCAATCAGCTTTTCGGCTTCGTCGGTTACTTCCTTAACAAGCGGATAAATATCCTCTTTTTTGCATATATGCACTATCAGCGGATTGTCGCTTGGTCTGCCCTTGACGGCGTAAATTTTTTTAACCGCCTGTTCGTCAAGCGCATTTGCGCCCAGACCGTAGACCGTTTCGGTCGGGAAAGCAACCAAACCGCCGTTTTCGATTATTTTTCCTGCTTCGGTGATGTCATATTCACTTTGTGAAAATATTTTTGTTTCCATTGTATGTCACTTGTTTTTGAAGATTTTATGCGGGCGGATTTTGATTAATGCGGAATTCGGAATTAATTATAATTAACACATATTAGCTACAGAAATACATTTCAAACAACAGCGTGGCGGGCGGATGATATCCGCCCCCACTACCGTGTATCGTCTAAAACTTTATGATAG
>JAJQGZ010000170.1 GCA_021200075.1 Clostridiales bacterium
GTATTATAATCAGTAAATATAACAAATATATTTTAACATAAAGACAAATAATAATAAATATCTAATATGTTAATTTTTTATTTACGGCAAATATTTTTTCGGGTCAACACAGTCGCTGTAAGCGGCGCTCGGAGTTCTCACCTCAAAATGGCAGTGCGGCCCGGTGGAATTGCCGGTTGAACCGCTGTATGCAATAAGCTGACCCTTGGTGACATAATCTCCGGCAGAAGCCACTATGCTCGAATTGTGAGCATAAAGGGTGTAAACATAATTGCCGGAGGAATCCTTTTTATCGTGCATAATAACTATATGATAGCCGTAGTTGTAATTAAGCTCCTTTGTATAGAACACATATCCCGACTCGGCGGCGACAACTTTTGAACCTGTTGCACAGGAGAAATCAACTCCCGTATGCCCCGAATAGCCTGCACTGCCGTAATCGCAGGTAATTGTCGTCTGGCTCGGAACGGGATAGGTCATACTGAGCGTGCTTGAGTTTGACGACTGAGTTGTTGTGGTTGCTTTCTTGGTGGTAGTGGTTTTTGAAGAGGTTGTGCTTTCACCCGAAGAAGCGGTTGTGGTTGCTTTCTTGGTGGTAGTGGTTGCGGAAGTGGTGGTCTGCGCCTCCAACTGCTTTTTAAATTCCTCCGCAGCGGCGGCAATCTCTGCATTGACCGCTTCCAGCTCCTCCTGATCCTGATTTCTGTATTCACTGTAGGTTTGAGTATCGTCCTGAAGCTGTTTTAAAAGCTTGTCGGATTTTTCCTTTTCACTTTCGTATACGCTTTGCTTTTCCTGATACTCGGTCTGTTGTTCTTCAAGAGATATAATACTGCTTTCAAGGCTCTGCTTGGTTTCAACAAGAGTTTGCTGAGTGTCGGTAAGCTGCTGCTGCTTTTCCTCTACGGTGCTTTTTGTCTGAGTAAGCTCCTCGGATTCGCTTTGAACCGACTGCAAAAGCTTCTTATCCGATTGGGAAACACGCTTTATCATCTCATACCTTGTGAGCAGGGACGAAATATCAGTACAGCTCAAAAGCATTGAAAGAACGCTTGTATCGCCGCTGATATAGATTGCCCTGATACGCTGACAAAACAGTGCGTAATTGCTGTTAAACTGCTCCTGCAATTCATCGCACCTTGTATTAAGCTCGCTAATCTCAACTTCAAGCTGAGCAATCGTTTGTTCGTTTTCCTCATACTGCTGTTCAAGCGAAGTGATTTTTTCCTGAGAATCCTCAATCTCCTGCTCGGAGACAGTAAGCTGATTTTTGAGATACTTTATTTTTTCATCGAGAGTATTAATATACTCCTCTGTTTCCTCGGATTCCTCGGCAAGTGAATTGAGCTTTTCGTTGATTTCTTTCAACTTTTGCTCAATATACGCCTGCTTTTCCTCATTTGTCATATTTTCATATTCGTCGGAATATGAGCTGTCCTGCGCAGTTGCGGTAAGTTGACTCTCAACTGAAGCCGAAAAAAGACAAAAAGCCAACAAAACAGCAAAAAACCTTAAAAGAATATAATGCTGTTTCATTGGCTTCACCTCTTGAATCATCAATAAAAATATGCCTATATTGTATTACAGATAGCTCAGCGGATTAACTCTCGTTCCGTTTACACGCACTTCAAAGTGACAATGCGGACCGGTGGAATTACCGGTTGAGCCGATCTTTGCTATAACCTGACCCGAGGATACAGAATCGCCCACGCTGACAAGAATTTGACTGTTGTGCGCATAAAGGGTTGAAAGTCCGTCGCCGTGGTCTATCATTACATAGTATCCGTAGCTGTATGTAAGATATTTAACAAGAATTACGGTACCGGAGGCTGCCGCATAAACATTTGAACCGGTGGAAACCGAGAAGTCTATGCCGCCGTGATATGCGCCCGACGAATAGTTTGGATAGCCTGCAGAAATCGTCCTTGAATCCGTAGGATAATTAAGCTGACCCGAACCGCTGCCGGTTGAGCCGGATATTGAACCGCTGCCGCTTGATGCAGCCGCAGCAGCCGCACGAATTTCATTTTCTATTTCTTCAAGCTGTTCCTCGTTTGTTTCTATAAGCTCGAGATATTCTGAGGTTTCGGACGAAAGCTCCTCCATAGTAGCGTTACATTCCTCTATCTCTGCATCAAGCTCGCTCTTGGAAGCGTCGATTTCGTCAATACTTTCCTGAAGTGCCTGCTTGTCCTCTTCAAGAGCTTCCTGATCCTCCTGGAGTTTGTTTCTCTTTTCCTCGAGTTCCTGCTTCTTTGCTTTGATTTCTTCCATCTTCTGCATAAGCTCGTCGAGTATTTCGCTGTCCTGCTCGGAGACGGATTTTATCATCTCGGCACGGGTGAGCATAGAGCTTATATCGGTACAGGTGAGAAGCACCTCGAGAGTTGAAGCGGATCCGGATACATACATAGCTCTGAGTCTCTGGCAGTAAAGTACATAAGTTTCGTCAAACTCCGCCTGCTTTTCGTCAATCTCCATCTGGGTCTGCTCTATTTCATCCTCGGTATCGGCAATCTTTTGAGTAACCGCCTCTATTTCCGACTGCAATGCACTTTTCTCATCTTCAAGAGTATCAATTTTATCCTGGAGCAAGCTTATTTTGGACTGCAAAGCGCTCAAATATTCCTCAGTTTCTTCTTTTTCTGCGGAAAGCTCGTCAATTTTGCTTTGCGCCTCGTCTATCTTGTCTTGTATCTTTTCCTTTTCGCTGTTAAGCTCGGAGGTCGATTTTGCCTGAGCGGTTATAGCGAAAGAGCCTGATGTGACGACAAACACAAAGCTCATTAACAAAGCTAAAATTTTGTTATGCTTAAGCACTTATTTCACTGCCTTCCTTGTTCAGATATTTCCTCATCGTGATAAGCGAACCACCTACACCGCTGACAATACCTATGGCTATAAATATTCCAAGCATCGGCAATGCGTAGTTTGCAAATTCCAAAGCGGTAAAACCGAGCGAGCTGATAAGATCCGCAAATTCGGTTATTGCAAGCTCGTACACGCCCCACACAATTCCGAGACTTATAACGCCGGAAACCACACCTAAAATCATACCCTCCACAGCAAACGGCAGACGGACAAAGGAGTTGGTTGCGCCGACAGATTTCATAATACTGATTTCAAGCCTCCTGCTGTATACAGTAAGTCTAATTGTGTTTGAAATAATAAACAACGATATTGCAAACAAAACGGCAATTATAACCACAGATATAACCGAAATACCCTGTCTGATTGAAACAAGCCTTTGCGCAAGATCCTTGTTTTCTCTTATAGTGTCAACATTATCGAGAGCTTTAAGCTGTTCAACCGTATCATCGAACAAATCAAGATTTTCAACCGTAACTTTATACGCATCGGGCAGAGGAATATCCGTACTTATCTGGGTGAAAAATTCCGCCTGTGCGTCTTCCATAGTTTCAAGCTGCTCAGCCCAAGCGTCCTCCTTGGGGACAAATTCAAGCTCCTTGATGTTGCCGATTGCATTTATCTGATCGCCCATAGCCGTGATAGCCTCATCGGTCATATCGTCGGCAATGTAGACCATTATAACATTTTCCTCTTCAATCCTTGAAAGCAGAGAATCTATATTGAGGAATATCATTGACGCCGCTCCGATAAGCACCAAACAGCTCATAAGAACGCAGATTGAAGCGATGGACATCATTCTGTTTGTCCAAGTGTTCTTGAAGCCTTCCTTGATAAGGTATTTTATACTTGAACCCGTCATTATTCCTCACCTCCCTACTGAGCCGACTCATCCTGAGCGGTAACCTCGCCTCCGGCGACATCATTACTTTCTGCGCTGTCCGCTTCGGACAAAACAACATCCTCGAGATTATCGAAAATATCATCAAGTTCAACATTCTCGATAGAAACATCCTCGTCAAAGAAGAACATATTTGTCTCCTCCTGCGGATTTTCACCCGTAAACTGCGCATGGGTCGGGTCGGGAGTATCGGAAACAACTTCGCCGTTTTTGATAACTATAACACGCCTTTGGAAAGAACGGACAAGGTCATGCTCGTGAGTTACCATTACAACGGTAGTTCCCGCATTATTTATTTTTGTAAGAAGTCCGACTATCTCGTGGCTCATTTCAGGGTCGATATTGCCGGTGGGCTCGTCCGCAATAATAACCTTTGGGTCGTTTACAAGCGCCCTTGCAAGGGACACTCTCTGCTGTTCACCGCCGGAAAGCTCGTTTGGATAAGCACGAGCCTTTTGCGGAAGACCGACAAGCTGGAGAATATACGGAACTCTCTTGCGTATTTCCTTTTCCCTGGAGCCAATAACTCTCATTGCAAAGGCAACATTGTCGTATACGGTCATCTTGGGAATAAGCCTGAAATCCTGGAAAACTATTCCTATTTCTCTCCTGTAGTAAGGCACTTTCTTTTTTTTGAGCGTAGTGGAGGAATATTCGTTGAAAATAATCTCGCCCTCGGTGGGCTTTTCCTCGTGCATAATAAGCTTCAAAAAGGTACTTTTACCCGCACCCGATGACCCGACAACAAAAACGAACTCCCCGTCCTCAATCTTTATATTGACATTGGAGAGGGCGTGAGTACCGTTGCTGTCATAGACCTTTGACACATTTCTGAATTCAATCACAATTTTTACCTCTTTTAACC
>JAJQGZ010000109.1 GCA_021200075.1 Clostridiales bacterium
AAAAATAACATTAGGAGAGAAAATGAAATTAAATAAAAGTTTAAGATTTAATATATATCCGCGAGAACTTTTATTTTCTATATTTTTGATAATGCTTCCTTTTTCCCTTTTTTATGAAAAAAGAATAGGAACAGGCTTGATTTCTTATACTGACGAAGCACTTGCGGTAATATGTATATTGTACATTGTCTACTTTTCATTCAAAAAAGGGATAAAGAGTACGGATTTGGTATTAATTATACTGCTGATTGCTACCGTGTTAATTACACTGTTGGGTAATGTTATATATAGGCTTACCTCTAACTGGTTTTCGGTTGCGGTTGACGCCATTTGCTTGGCGAAAATGTTTGTGACTTTTATTGTGTACAAACAGGTGGCGACTTATGATAAAAGGGAACTGATAATTCGTTATCTCTTACCAATTGCAAAATTATTGCTTATTTCCGGTTCTGTGTGTGGATTTATCAGTTTATTTGTCGATATAGGTATGACCGGTGGAAAACGATACGGTATTCCGTCGTTTTACTTTCTGTTTAATAATGAAGCACGATACGGTTATATTGTCGCATGTTGTTTGCTTGTTGTTCTTGTGTCAGAAAATAATAAACGAAAAAAATCGTTTTATGAATTTTTGTGCATTTTTAATATTGTACTTACCACAAAAGGTTCGGTCTATATTGTATTAGTATGTTATTTGATTTTGACATTTATGTGGAGAAATAAACAAAAGCTTTCTCCTGCAAATATTTTTGTCCTTGCTGTCGGCGGTACCTTGGCTTCCTCTATGCAAATCAATACCTATATAAGAGATCAGGAATCACCGAGAATGGTGTTGCTTAGATACGGGTTTAAAACAGCAAATACATATTTCCCATTTGGTTCAGGATTTGCAACCTACGGTTCCGACCAGGCAGCACAAAACTATTCTGTTCTTTACACAAAATATGGGTTTGAAAACAGATATGGTTTATCCCAGGATTACGGTGCTTTTCTAAATGATTGCTATCTCGGTATGGTTGTCGGAGAATTCGGATATATAGGAATGGTTCTGTTTTTAGCAATGCTTATAATGGTTTTTATACCAATAAACAGAATAATACTTGACAAAAAGGTTAAAGCTCTTACACTCGCATTATTTATCGGAATTGTTGTCAGCTCAGTCGGTACGGCTATTATTAAATCCAGTGGAGGAGTTTTTGTTTTTGCCTTTTTCGGTCTTATTTGCGGATATTCTCAAAATCGTCAAAACAGAGGCGATGGTACCACTTTAACTGCAGAAAGTAAAAACAGTGATTCGCAGAATGTAGGTAACGGAAAAATAATTAATAACATTTAAATTTACTTCAGATGGTGTAAAATGATACATAAAATTCAAGAACTTTTAACTCATATCTTAAAAATATTTTGGATATTTAAAATAAAAGAAAACAGAATAGTTTTCAGGAGCTCACAGGGTACGTCATATAATTGTAGTCCCAAATATATAACAGAATATCTGCTTAAAAATTATCACGAGAAATTTGAAATTATATGGGTTTTTATTGAACCTAAAAATTATGGGTATCTTGAAAATAAAGGTATAAAAGTTTGCAGTGAAAAATCATTGCAAGCAATATATTATATGACTACTGCAAAAATATTGGTTGACAATTTGGGAATCCAATCATATTTACCAATAAGAGAAAATCAAGAAGTAATAAATACATGGCATGGAGGAGGTTCTTATAAAAAATCTTTTATTCCTGATCAAAACCATTGGAAAAAATATTATAATAAAAGAAATTCAGAAACCACGCTTTTTCTTTCAAGTTGTGAAAGATTTTCAAAATGCAATTTATCACATTCCTTTTATTCTCATCCCGAAAAAATTATGCCCTGCTGATTGCCGAGAAATGATATATTCTTTAAAGACGAAGATATTAATTTAATCAATAAAGTAAAAAAAGAAATCGGTGCAAATAAAAATGATAAAATTATTTTGTATGCCCCGACATACAGGGAAAGCTTTAATCTCAATGACTTCTTGTCCTCTTGCAATAAAATAGAGGAGGCTTGCAGTCAAAGATTCGGCGGGAATTTCGTCACGGCAATAAGATTTCACAGATTTTCCGAACAGGAATTTTCAAATTTTCATTCAAAAAACATATTGCAAACAAATAATTATGAAGATATGCAGGAGTTAATCTGCGCGTGCGATGTCGTGATTTCCGACTATTCTTCGTGTATCTGGGATGTTTCCCTCGCAAAAAAGCCGTGCTTTATTTTTGCAACCGATCTTGATGAATATATTGAAGACCGTGATTTTTATACTCCCATTTCCGAGTGGCCGTTTCCTTTGGCAAAAAATATTGACGAATTGGTAAGCAATATCGAAAACTTCAGCGAGGAAGAATATTTGCAAAATGTTCAACTTCACCATAAAGCTCTCGGAAGCTATGAAACAGGCACTGCCTGCGAACAGGTCGCTCAATATATTTTATCAAAAACGCAGAATTAAATAATCAAAAACTGTAAGGACTAATATGAAAACTGTCAGCATAATAATTCCGGCATACAATTCTCAAAACAGCATAGAAAGCTGCGTCAATTCGGCGATTAATCAAACATATAAGAATATTGAAGTCATTGTTGTTGATGACGGCTCAACGGATGATACATATCAAATTCTCAGTAGGATTAAAGAAAAATACAGCAGATTGAAGCTTATCAGGCAGGAAAACGGCGGTGTTTCAGCAGCAAGGAATACTGCAATTCAAAATGCGACCGGAGATTATATTGCATTTCTTGATTCCGACGATACGCTTACAGAAAATGCTGTTGAGGATATGCTCTCCCTCGCCGATGAAAATACAGACTTAGTCATATGCTCTTATAATCAATTAGAGATGAAAGGCAAAAAAGTTAAAAAAAATACTCCGAGGATATATAATAATCCTCAGGAGCTTTTAGATGATTTTATCGAATATGACAAAGATATATGGGGAATTTGGAATAAACTCTTTCGCCGTGATATAATAGTGGATAATAATATTTTGTACAGTACCAATTTTTCATATGGTGAGGATCATATATTCAATTTGGCTTATACAAAATATATAAAAAATAAAGTCGTTGTGTCAGATAAGATTGTTTATAATTATTATATGCAGGGCGGTACTCATTCCAAATCGGGCGGCGCACATTCAAGGTACTATGATAATATGCATATTATAAGAAGAGCATTTTATTCAAAAATTTCCGATTTATTTTCAGAAATTCCGAGAGAATATGAGGTACATTATATACGAAAATATATCATCAGCACATTGGATTTTTACTTAATCTGGCTTCTGCCGAAAAAATCCGCCGTAATGGCTGAAAAAATTTTTCAAGCTTTTTCCGATGTTATCAACGATGATATACTCAGCGCAACATTTACCCCAAAACAATGCAACTTGATTAAATCCTCGGATATGACCGCATTCGTTTTGAATTATATGCTCCGTAATCCGAAGAAAACAATTTGGAGAAAAATAAAAATGCATATCCGCTTTATTCTTGAACCGATAGAAATTAAGCTGTTTGCAAGAATAAAAAATTAAACACATAACAAAAGGGATGCCCTACGCAATTCGTAGGCATCCCTTTTTCTTTACAATTATTTCGTATTATTATTTATCGTATCATAATCGACATACTGCTGACCGGCTTTGGGCTTTTCACCTGTTTTGGCTTCAATCAGCTCTGTCACGGTGACGACCTGATAGCCTTTTTCTATCAGCTTTGGCACTACTTTTTTCAACCGCATCCGCCGTTGTCGGGTAAATATCGTGCATAAGAATTATAGCGCCGTCGTACGCCTGTTTAATCACATTTTTATATATCTTTTTGCGTCCTTTGATTTTCAGTCCTCGGTATCGACCGACCAGTAAGCAAGGGGCATATTTTCTTTTTTGCATTCCTTGCGAATGGTGGAAGTCAGTTCTCCGCCGGGACAGCGGAAAACCGTAGGGGACTGACTGCTGTATTTTTTTATTCTGTTGCTTGCCTTACTTATGTCCTTTGCCGTAGCATCTGAGCCGTAATGCGTATGGCTGTAGGTGTGGTTTCCGAGTTCGCAGCCGAGCTGAATTTCTCTTTTCAGCAAATCCGCCGTGGAATCGTTTACCCTCTCGCCGACCATAAAGAATGTAGCGTGGGCATTGTATTCTTCAAGTACATCCAAAATTCTGCTTGTTGTATTTTCGCCCTCATATGTATAGGCGGGGCCATCGTCAAATGTCAATGCTACCATAGGTCTATTTGGATTTATATTGCCTATATCCAAATCCTTTTCGTTTATTACGGTGCTTGACACTTCTCCCCACTCGCCGTATATTTTGTCATCGTTATCAACAATGTACGCTCTGCCGGATACATAGTAAACATCGCCGGGGTTGAGTCCGCTGACTGAGATATTCCTTGTGTCCGAGCTGTCAACTTCAATCATCGCACTGTTGTCAAAATCGCTGTTGATTGAATATTTTATCTCATAGCCGGAAATATTGCCTGACGAATCCCAATCCGCAGACAGTACGCCTTTACCGCCGGAAAATGGAGCCTGTAAAATAAAGTGTGTAAGTTAGGAAAACAGCTTGCACACTTTT
>JAJQGZ010000004.1 GCA_021200075.1 Clostridiales bacterium
TGATGTAAGAACATTATGTCATTAACAATGTCGGCATATATATTGATGTCATTTACTGTACTGATGTAGGGGGCGGATATTATCCGCCCGCAACAAACCGCACCCTATTTAACAAAGCGTGCTATGCTTTTAATCGTTCGTTTTAATTGACTTGCTCCAATACTTGACAAGGACTTTGAATATGCGTACAAGTCATACTCCCGAATATGCGTTGAAGCCGCCATCAACCGGAATGCTCACACCGGTGATGAAGCCGGAATATTTCTCATCGCAAAGGAAGAGTAATGTACCCAAAAGCTCCTCAGGCTCGCCAAAGCGGTTCATAGGAGTTGAAGCAAGGATTTTGCCCGTTCTCTCGGTGGGAGAGCCGTCCTCGTTCCACAGCAGAGTTGCGTTCTGCTTTGTTGAGAAAAAGCCGGGAGCGATTGCGTTAACTCTGATACCGAGCGGTGCAAAATGAACCGACATCCACTCCGTGAAATTCTTTACAGCCGCCTTTGCCGCACTGTATGCAGGTATGCGGGTAAGCGGACGATATGCGTTCATAGAGGTTATCATAACAATAGTACCCTTTTGCATTTCAGCCATATCGCCTGCAAAAACCTGGGTTGGAATAAGAGTTCCGAGGAAATTAAGATTGAATACAAAGCTGATTCCGTCAGGGTCAAGGTCGAAAAATGTTTTTATATTCTCATCCTTTTGAACAAGGTCGATTTTTTCAAGCGTGTCCTTGGTGGTAGTACCCTTGGGATTATTGCCACCTGCTCCGTTTAAAAGAATGTCGCAGATGCCGAGCTTTTCCGTTACGGTGTCCCTTGCCTGCTTCATTGATTCAAGGTCAAGCACATTACAGCCGACAGCTATCGCTTCATCGCCCGAGGCGTTAATTTCGTCTGCGCATTTTTTCGCCGCTTCCTCGTTGAGGTCAAGCACGGCTACCTTGCAGCCCTGCTCGGCAAGAGTTTTTGCAAAAGCGCCGCAAAGCACTCCGCCGCCGCCTGTTACAACAGCTACCTTACCCTTTAAGCTTGTGTGATTAAACATATTATTTTACCGATTCCTTTCTGCTTTTTTCAACAGCTTCCCATAAGCCGTTGAGATAGCTTACACCAAGGGCACGGTCGTACAAGCCGTAACCAGGTCTTGCAACCTCGCCCCAAATCATTCTGCCGTGGTCGGGACGAACATATCCGTCAAATCCGACCTCCTGCAAAGTTTTTACAATCTCGTACATATCGAGCGAACCCGCTGAGCTTTCGTGCGAGGTTTCGTTAAACCATTGGTCGTTTATGGAAACATTGCGAAGATGTGCAAAATAAATCCTGTCACCTGCCGCGCGGATAATCTCCGGCATATCGTTATCCGGGCTTGCGCCGAGAGAGCCTGTGCAAAGAGTGATGCCGTTATATTTGCTCGGCACCATATTAAGCAGCTTAACTATAGCGTCCTTGCCCGTTATTATCCTCGGCAAGCCGAAAATTCCCCACGGCGGATCGTCCGGGTGGATAGCCATTTTGACATCGCATTCCTCGCAGACGGGCATTATCGCTTCAAGGAAGTAACGCAGATTTTCCCATAAATCATCAGCGGTTATACCCTCGTATTTTTTGAACAAATCCTTGATTTCGCCCATTCTTTCGGTTTCCCAACCGGGCATTGCGTAGCCGTTTGAGTTATCGTCAATTTCCCTGAACATATCCTCAGGCGACTTACCCTCAACCTGCTTGCCGTCATAGCACAAACAGGTGGAGCCGTCGGGCAGGGGCATATAAAGATCCGTCCTCGTCCAGTCGAATACCGGCATAAAATTATAGCATATAACCTTTACACCGAACTTTGCAAGCGAGCGGATAGAGGTTTTATAATTTTCGATATGCTTATCCATGCTCGGCAAGCCGATTTTAATATCCTCGTGGACATTTACACTTTCGATACATTCCATTGTCAGACCGGCTGATGTAATTTCATCATACATAGCTTTAACTTGGTCTTCCTCCCAAACCTGACCTGCCGGCAAATAATGGAGCGCAGGCACAACGCCGACAACGCCGGGTATCTGCTTAATTTGTTCGAGAGTTACGGTATCCTTGTCACTGCCGAACCAGCGGAAAGTCATTTGCATAAAACTGCCTCCTTTAATTCAAAAAATAATTTTATCGGTTTGTTATCATTCTAATTTTACCATATATTGTTCTGTCTTGCAAGGTGTAAATTCCGTTTGCCGAGCCGTTTTGCGCCCCACTTGCAAGATTTTGTTAAAAGATATATAATAATATTGGGTAAATAGAAATATAAATCTTTACCATTGGCAATACCGATTTAAAGGAGTGAGAAGCGTGAATACCCTCAGCACAAAAAACAAAATATCAACCGCCGTTGCAATTATTCTTACAGTTGTGATTATAATTCCCTGCATCTCAATCGGGATTGAAGCTGCGGCGGAAAAAATTACATCCGCCGCCGAGCCGAGACAAATTGACGAATTTGAAGAACAGTACAAGACGCTTGACGGCGATTCCTCCCTGCGGCTTATTGTCAAGAGCAGTCACGATATAGACCCTCTTTCCGCCGTTCAGATTGCCGAGGGCTGGAACAATATATACTGCCTGCAATTTGAAAATGAAAACGACTTGCAAAAAAGCCGAGAAATATTACAGTTCTCTCGACACCGTTGAGTATGTTGAAAAGGAAATTTTATTTGACCTTTGCGACGACGGCGAGGACACCGATAACACGGACGACGCGGACAATTCCATATCCGACACTCTCGACGCAAAATGCAATGCCGCGGCTAACAGCAACATCGACGACGCATTAAAAATGCTTGATGTATACTATCCTAATCCGTCGCAGATTAATGTGGCGGTAATCGACACCGGGGTTGAAAACAGCGACCTTTTCGGCGACAGGCTTGTAAACGGAGAGGATTCGATAAGCGACGATTTATACCACGGCTCATATGTTGCCGGAACTATTTACTGCAACACGTCGGAGAATGTTGTCATCTATTCCTACAATGCGACATCGAGCAGCGGCTCGATAAGCGATGTTTTAGCCTCAACATCAATAACCAAGGCGGTTAATCAGGGCTGTGATGTGATAAATATGAGCTTCGGCTCGACAGCAGCCTCCACAACATTTTATAACGCAATCAAGAGCGCCTATAACAACGGCGTTACGATTGTAGCCGCCGCAGGCAACAACGGGTACGATTTGGACGAATACGACTATTACCCTGCCGAATATTCGCAGGTTATAGCGGTCGGGAATATGAGCGTTGCGAATGTAAAATACAGCTCGAGCAATTATAACGGTGGGGTTACCACCTATGCCACCGGAATAAATGTAAGGAGCTATTACAGGGGCGAAGAAGTTTACTGGAGCGGAACCTCCGCTTCGTCTCCGGTTATTGCCGCTGCTGCTGCGATAATGTTCAGCGCCGATACTTCGCTTGCGCCCGATGAAATTGAAACTGCGATAGAAGAAACGGAATATTCACCGAACGAGGACAATACATACCACAGTATTGCTGACGCTTATTCCGCTTTGAGCTATGTGACCGGGTACGAGCTTCCGACTGCCGAATTTGAATACACCGTTACGCAAAATGAAAGCATGGGCTTTTGCGACATAACATTCACCTGCGATGACGATACGAGAATTTACTATTACATCAGCTCGGCAGGGCTCAGAGCCTGTCCGCTGAATACAAGCCATTTTTCCGGCCACTATCAATGGGACGGAGAATCCGTTGTAAGTATGACAAAAAGATGCTATATGACCATGGCGGCATATTCCGACACGGCAAAAAAAGAGCGAAATATACTTTATCGCCCTGCCAAAGCACACCTCCGATTATACAATGCATCAAGCTCAGGTGCGATAACCTACTGCTCGCTTGAGGATTCCGTTATAGAAGTTCCCAAAACCATCAGCTCGACGGAAATTGTATCGCTTTCCAAATACAGCTTTTCGGGTATGCAGAATTTGGAGACGGTTATACTTCCCGAATCCGTCACGATGATAAGCGAATACACCTTTGCAAACTGCACCAATCTCAAAAAGGTAATCGCCCTCGGGGTAACGCAATGCTCACGCTACGCTTTCCAAAACTGCACCTCGCTCAAAGAGGTTATAATGCCGAATGTGACTACCACCTATACAGGTATGTTTCGCAACTGCCCGTCGCTTTTAATTTGCCAAATGGGCGACGAGGAGGAAAGCCTGAGTACATACAATATGGCTTTTTACGGCAGTGAAAATGCGATTAACTATAAGCTGAAAGGCTATGCGTTCGCTTTTGCCGGCTTTGACGGAAGCGGAAATATAATTATAAAAGCTCCGACGGCAAGCAGAGCTTTACCCTCTCCGCCGAGGATGCGCTCTTCCTCTGGAATGAGTATTACATAAACGCAACAGTTAATTCCTCGGATTATTACGAGACAGCGATATTTGACTCCACCGCCGTGTTTGATGTGAATACGGACGGATATGTTAATATAAAGGACTATGCGCTGATTTATAGGCAATAAAATCCAATGCAGGCGGATAATATGTCGGATATGGTAACATGGTTTACAAAATGTCCGAGG
>JAJQGZ010000150.1 GCA_021200075.1 Clostridiales bacterium
AACACAAAGGCAAAGGCTTTGTGGGGTCTCCGATTATTGTTCGCCGGATTGTTGTTTGTTTATAAAGATCATTTTCAGATTTGGATTTTATTTTGGGTTAGGTAGGGAGATTGGTTTCAATCAGGCAGACGGAGTGGGCGGCGATGCCCTGTTTTGCGCCCGTGAAGCCGAGCCCCTCCTCGGTAGTTGCTTTTACTGAAACGCTGTTAAAGTCTATATTGCAGGCATGGGCGATATTAAGTCTCATATCGTCAATATACGGCGCCATTTTCGGTGTTTGGGCAAGAATTATTGAATCTATATTCACAATTCTGTATCCCTTTTCGTTAAGTCGGCGGACAACCTCTTCAAGGAGCTTCAGACTGTCGGCGCCTTTCCATTTATCGTCCGTATCGGGAAAAAGATGACCTATATCCCCCATTGCGGCGGCGCCGAGAAGAGAATCGCTGACTGCGTGGAGCAAAACATCGGCGTCGCTGTGACCGAGAATACCGAGCGGCGACGGAATATTAACTCCTCCGATAATGCACTCCCCGCCCTCTATAAGCCTGTGAACATCATAACCGTGACCTATTCTCATCATTCGTCACCCCTGCTTTTAATAATACTTTCCGCCGTGGGAATATCCTCCGGCGTGGTTATTTTTATATTTGAATATTCGCCGAGAACCGCATATACCTTTCCGCCGGCATTTTCTATAAGACGGCAATCGTCCGTGAAATCCTTGCCCTGCTCTTTTGCAAGCTGAGCGGATTTGACATAAAGAGAATACTCGAAAATCTGCGGAGTTCTGATAGAAATAAGATTTGCCCTGTCGGGAGTGCCGACTATTTGAAGCTTATCGTCAACAATTTTGACGGTATCCTTTGGCTGAACTCCTACGGCGGCGGCTCCCGTCTCCTTTGCTTTTTCGATAGTGGATTCAATTTCCTCAACCGTGACAAGGGGCCTTGCACCGTCGTGAATAATCAAAAGCTCGCAGTCGTTGTCAATGGTTTCAAGCGCATTCATCATACTCTGCTGGCGGGTATCTCCGCCGAAGCAATAGGAAAGCTCGTAAGAGGAAAGATGTTCTTCAAAAGCTTCGAGATTGCTCTCCCTGATGACTACAATAATTTCATCAATTTCCTTTACACGGGAGAAGACCGAAACCGTCCTTTCAATAACGGTTTTACCGCATAAATCAAGCAGGAGCTTGCTTTTATCGGCTTTCATCCTCGTGCCGCTTCCCGCCGCCAAAATGACTGCAATATTACTCATATTTAAGCGCCTCCGTTTCCTCAAGAGTGGGGGTTACATATTCTGTTTTGTACGAATCGTATATTACAAAGCCCGGCTTTGCGCCGTTCGGCTTCTTTACATTTTTAACTATGATATAATCGACAGCAACATTTGACGATTCCCTCGCCTTGCTGAAATATGCGGCTAAAACTGCGCAATCGTGAACGGCGGTATCGGTTATGCTTGTACCGGCGGTTTTGCAGATAATATGACTGCCGGGTGAATCCTGGGTGTGAAACCAGGTATCGTAATTTGAAGCAAGCTTTAAAGTGAGCCTGTCGTTCATCAAATTATTCCTGCCGACAAGAACGGTGAAGCCGTCCCGTGTTTTGTACTTCATAGGCTCGAGTGGCTTTTGCCTTTTATTCTTCACCGAAGCGCTTTTGATGTATCCGCCTGCGATAAGTTCTTCTTTAATCTCGGCTATTTCGCCGTCAGTCTCTGCACGGGAAAGAGCGTCGGCAACCGTATCAAGATACCGAGCCTGCTCGTTTGCCTCGTCTATAAATTCGTCAAGCTTGCTCTGCGCAGTCTTTTTCTTGCGGTATTCTTTATAATACTTAGCGGAATTTTGTGACGGAGTTAAAGCCGGGTCAGCCGGAATACGGATAATTTTATTATCATCGTAATAATTTTCAAGCTCGTAGAATGAAACGCCCTTTTCAAGGCAGTACTGGTTTGTGCTTATAAGGTCGCCGTAAAACCTGTACATATCCTTATCACGGCAATCCTTAAGCTCCTTGGTTCTGTTGATCGACTTCCTGACAGCTCGTTCACGCAAGGTTTCAATCGTTTTGAAAAGCTGAAAGGATTTTGCACGAACCCTCATAAGCCTTGCTCTTTCATAATAGAAAAAATCGAGCAGCTCGGAAAATGAGGAATAAGTTTTTATCTGTGCGGTACTGCCGTACTGATTTATGCGAAGGAATGAAAAATCCTTGGGCGTGCCGATAATCACAGCGGTTGGCACGGGCGAAAGAGCGCACCGACGAAGAGAGTCGATACTCAAGCCGTTTTCTACCTCTCGGCAGACAATCGGCGAAACGCCCTTTACTGCGTCCATTACAGCTTTATCAAGGCTCTTGGTTGAGGAAGCTATACGCTCCTTTATCAAATCAATATCATCGGTGAAAATATTGAGCTTGTCCTGTGGCGGCGGAGGGACATAGGCGTTGCCGGGCAGAACAGTTCTGATATGCGATTTACTCTCGTCCACCCTTTTGGCGGAATCTATTATTTTATCCTCGCCGTCAAGTAGTATTATATTTGAATATTTGCCCATAATCTCAACGATAAGCGAATACGATACCCTATCGCCGAGTTCGTCGGTTGAGTCAAAATTAATCCTGAGCAAGCGTTCGAGATTATCCTGCTCCACACAAGTGACCCTTGCGCCGGCAAGCCTTTTCCTGAGCATAAGGCAAAAAGCCGGCGGCTTAGGCGGATTTTCCGGCGCAAACTGCGTAAAATGTATGCGTGCGGAATCGGCGTTGCAGGAAATGAGAAGCTTACGGCTACCCTGCCTTGAACGAAGAGAAAGAACAATCTCGTCCTTTGATGGCTGGTGAAGCTTATCAACCCTGCTGTCAACAGCAAACTGCGATATTTCATTTTTTAAATGATACAAAAAAATTCCGTCAAGTGCCATTTCTTCACCCTGCGTTTTATACGGTCAATACCGGATTATTGTACGGTGCAATTATAAATTCAACATCGGAAAAATTCTTTTCAAGCCTTTCCCTGAGCATAAGAAACGGAAGATTCTCGGTTTCAAAATGACCTGCGTTGATAACGGCAAAATTCATTTCGGACGCAAAGAGCATTTCGTGATGCTTCAAATTGCTTGTAACAAAGCAGTCTGCATTTTCCATAGCTTCTTGCATATACTCTCCGCAGGCTCCGCCGCCGACGGCTACCCTTTTAATCAGCTTATCGGTATCGGTATAGCGAATACCCTGAACATCGAGGGTTTGGGACACAAACTGAGCAAAATCATCAATACTCATCTCCCCGTTCAAATCACCGGCTACAAGAATTTCGCTGCCGAGGTGAACAGTGTTTTCAAGCCCGAGGAGCTTTGCCAAATTATCGTTTATTCCGCCGTTTGCCTTGTCAAAAGAGGTATGAGCGCTGATAACAGCAATATCGTTATTGACAAGAGTGTAAAGCGCACTGCCCTTTTGAATCCTTTTAACAGGATTGAATATCAGCGGATGATGAGTGAGCAAAAGCTGAGCATTAACGCTTTTTGCATATTCTGCGGAAGCGATGCAGGCGTCAAGGCTCATAGCAACGGTGGTTACCTGTTTGTCAAAATCGCCGCTGATAAAGCCGCTATTATCCCATTTCTCCGCTTTATCAAACGGAGCAATACTGTTTATGTAATTAAATATATCTCTGACTGTAGTCATATTATTTTCTCCAAAGCGGATATAATATCCGAGTAATCCTCACCTGATTTGGATTTATTATAAAAATAATTTAACAGGTGAACAAAATAATCTTTTTTTGAAAAATCCTTTATATTGCCGAGGAAGTAATCGGCTCTGCTTTTAGCGGTAACATTGCCCGTATAGTGAGCGTCAAGCACACAGTAGAAATGACCGCAATCTTCGATTATAAAATCATTTTTAATATCAAAGCCGTTTTCATACAAAAATTTACGCACATACTCAGGATGGGTCATCGGCTGTGCGATAATGTGCTTAGTTTTAATCCATTTGCACCTTTGCAGAATATTGGCGATAAGCTCGCCGCCCATTCCCACCGTTATTACCGTGTCGCACTCATTTTCAAACACGCTGTCAAGTCCGTCGGAAATGCGGGTTTTGATAATATCCTGCAACCCCTGCTTTTCAACAAGCTGTTTGCAGGAAGCAAGCGGAGACGAATTAATATCAAGAGCGATCGCACTTTTGATAATATTATTTTCGGCAAGGTATACCGGAACAAAGCCGTGATCCGTTCCAACATCAGCAATAGCAGCCCCGGTATCGACAAGAGCTGCTACTGATGAAAGCCTTATTGAAAGCCTTTGCATTATTTGCCGATATGTGCGTTAAGCTTTTCTACAAGCTCGTCGGCATCGGTACCGTGAACCATACAGGCATCCTCAATCGACTCCCCTCTTGAAGCCGGGCAGCCGAGGCAATGCATACCGATCTTCATAAAGAGAGGGGCGGCATCCGGATATTCGTCAAGCACATCGCCGATAACAGTCTTTTTTGTAATTTCCATAATAATAAGTCTCCTTTTAAACATCTTTAACGACAGATAAAACCC
>JAJQGZ010000063.1 GCA_021200075.1 Clostridiales bacterium
TTCAATCGCTATGGATTTTTTAGATGTTCAACTTCATTTTACAATCGGCCTATAAGAATCGGCATAACCTTATACTTTACAATCTTGGCAATCGACAGGCACAGCCAGCGGAAAAATCCCGCCTTTGCCATACCCTCTACCATAATCATCATACCTGCTATGAAGATTATAGTAGACCAGTTTATACCACTTGAGCTTTCGCCGGATTCGCCTGCCGTGTACCAAAAATCCCTTGTGAATATATTTGCTACATTAAGGGTTTCAAGTACGGTGGAAGAACTCTTTAAGCATATGCCAAAAACAACAATCAATGTTACGGCGGCACAAACAAGGGTAACAATATGCCTTTCAATCTTATCCGATATGATTAAGGCAAACATCAAAACAAAAATAATAACAGCGCATATTTGAGCGACCATTATACTAAACCTCCTTTGGCGCAATCGCTTCGATTGCAGACAGAAACTCTTTCAGACTGTCGATAAAGCGCTCATAACCACGCCCATTAATTTATATTTTGTAGGGGCGGATATTATCCGCCCGCATTATAATGTACTGATAAAAGTCCCAAGAATATCGAGTTCTCAGGACTTTTGGGCGTTTTAAGCCTTTTACTCGGGGGCAGTACAATCGTACAGCACCCCTCGCAAAATGCTTAATTCTGAGCACTTTCTCAACAGTCTCCTGCGTGTAGAAATAAAAATTTGACTTTTTCTACACGCAGACTATTTACCCAAAGGCAAAGAGAATCTGAAAGATCTTTATTTATTTTTAATCTTTTATTTTTTAAGAAAAATACCCTGAGAATCAAGAGCGGAAATAATTTTATCAACTACCGTATTTGTCTCTTCCCTGGTAAGCGTTTTTTCGGGATGAGCAAAGGTGAGACGGGCGGTGATTGATTTAATTTCGTTCTCCGTATAAGTGTCGACAACTCCGACTTTCTTGATAAGAGAAGAACCGCTCTCCTCTATCGCCTTTTTAATCGGGGCAAATTTGTCGCATACAAACGAAAGGTCAACATCAATAGTCGGGTATTTTGACGGCTCGTCATATACTATGCCGACATTTTCCACACCCGCAAAGCTCTTTACATCAATCTCTGCAAAAACTATTGAAGCCTTTTTGTCTATCTTCTTGGAAACAAGAGGATGAACCACACCGATTCTGCCGAGTGAAACATCGCCGCATAAAATCTCGTTAAGATTCCTCGGATGCTCATAGGAATGAACTGCCTGCATCGGCTTGAACTGCAGTGACGAATGTTTAATATCATACATCAAAACAGAAATCATATCACGAAGCTTGAAGTAAAGCTTTTCAACGCTCTGCGTTTTGCTGAAAAGGGTGATTGCAAGGAGCTTATGCTCGTCGGCAAGACCATCAGCCTTAACGCCGTTTACCGCTCTGCCTATCTCAAAAACTCCGAAATCAGGAGAATAAGAAGCATTTGAACGCACCTGGCAAAGCTGGGTTGGAATAATAGAATTTCTTATCGTTTCTATGTTGGGATTGCTCGCCTGAGAAATTTTAAGATTATCCTCAACCTCGATACCGAGCGATTTATATTCATCGTAATACTGCCAGATATAGGAATGAAGCTCGTGTAAAGAATAGCTCTTTACAAGGATATCCTTTATCTTATCCTCGTCCGTTTTTTCAACAGTGGGGCGAACCGGATAAAGAGGAGCGCTTGCGGTATGAATATCAAAATTATCATAGCCGTAAATCCTTGTAATTTCCTCAATTATATCCGCTTTTATGGTAACATCCTTAGTGGCTCTCCAACTCGGAACGGCAACCGTGAAATTATTGTTATCAAGCTCAACGCCGAAGCCGAGAGACGAAAGAGTTTTTACTATGGTATCGTTATCAATTTCTATACCCGTATATCTATCTACAAAATCCTTGTCAAAATCAAGCACAACATCGTCGTAATGATATGCGTACTCGTCCGTGAGAGCGGAAACGACTTTAACTCCCTTATCGGTATCTGTCATAAGCTTCAAAAACCTTGCAATAGCCGTAACGGTCATTTCGGGGTCAAGGCATTTTTCATACCTCATAGAAGCGTCGGTTCTGTGAGAAAGACGAACGGTTGACTTACGGGTTGACACGGCGTTGAATGTGGCGGATTCAAGCGTAAGAGTGGTGGTATCCTCGACAATTTCACTGTCAAGACCGCCCATAATACCGGCTATGGCAACAGGCTTGTCGCCGTTGCAAATCATAAGAGTATCCTCGTCAATATTCCTTTCAACTCCGTCAAGCGTTTGGAAAACAAAGGGCTCGTCAAATCTCTTAATCCTAATCTTCTCAACCTTGCGGGAATCGAAAGCGTGCATTGGCTGACCCATTTCAAGCATAAGATAGTTAGTCAAATCCGCAAGGAAATTGATTGCACGCATACCGCAGTAATAAAGCCTGATACGCATATTAACAGGGCTGATATTGGTATTGATATTCTCTACCTGGAGGCAGGAATACCTTTGGCAAAGGTCATCCTCTATTTTCATATCAACCTTGGGTAAATTATCGTAGAGTGAAAGATCTGAGGTTTCAAGCTCTTTAAGCTCCCTGCCGGTAAGGGACGCAAACTCCCTTGCGATACCGTAATGACCCCAAAGGTCGGGACGGTTTGTGATAGATTTATTATCCACCTCAAAAATAATATCCTCTATTTGATATGCTTCTTTTATGTCGGTGCCGTTTGGAAAATCATCCGTAATCTCCATAATACCGGAATTATCGTCGGATATGCCTATCTCCTTTTCACTGCAACACATACCGTTTGAGGTGTAACCGGCAAGCTTCCTCGGAGATATTTCGATATCGCCTATTTTTGCGCTGACCTTGGCGAATGCGGTTTTAAGCCCGACTCTGACATTCGGAGCGCCGCATACTACATCGGTAAACTCTCCGTCTCCTGCGTCAACCTTTAAAAGATGTAACTTTTTTGAATCGGGATGAGGCTCTACGGATTTTATCTCGGCGATAACAATGCCGCTTATATCGCTGCCCTTGAAAAATATTTCATTTTCAACCTCGGCGGCAGAAAGGGAAAATCTGTGGATAAGCTCCTCCTTGTCAAGTCCGCTGAAATCTACGAAATCGGAAATCCAATTCATTGACAAAAACATTCAAATCACTCCTTTCTCTTCTTATTCATCGTCGGTAAACTGTGACAGACTTTTAAGACCGCCGCTGTTCAAATCACGAATATCTTTAATGCCGTACTTCATCATAACCAATCTGGTAAGACCCAGACCGAATGCAAAGCCGGTATATTCATCGGGGTCAATCCCTCCGGCTTTAAGCACCTCGGGATGAATCATTCCGCAGGGGCAAAGCTCCAGCCAACCGCTGTGCTTGCAGGACGGACAGCCCTCTCCGCCGCAGATTAAACAGCTTATATCAAGCTCAAATCCCGGCTCTACAAACGGGAAAAATCCCGGGCGAAGCCTTACCTTTATATCGGTTTGGAACACTTCGGAAAGCATCATTTTCATAAAATAAATAAGGTTTGATATGGATATATTTTTATCCACCATAACGCCTTCCATTTGGAAAAATGTATTTTCGTGGCAGGCGTCTGTAGCCTCGTTTCTGAAGCATCTGCCGGGGAATATGGCTTTTATCGGCACACCGTCGTTTACAAGAGCGTCCCTGTATTTTTTGTAAATCGCATTCTGCGCCGCAGAGGTCTGCGTTTTGAGAAGCTGACCGTTTTCAAGATAATAAGTATCCTGCATATCCCTCGCCGGATGGTGCTTGGGTATATTGAGGGATTCAAAGCACTCGTAATCCGTAACTATTTCGCTGTAATCCTCAACGGTGAAGCCCATTGACTTAAATATTCTCTCGCACTCTCTTTGAACAAGAGTTATAGGGTGATAAGAACCCCTGTCGTCTTTCAGCAGAACGGAAAGGTCAAATTCCGGCATAAGGGCAATTTCCGCTTCAAGCTCCTTTTCTTTAAGCTCGGCGGTTTTGTCCGCAATTCTCTGCGCAACCTCGCCTTTAAGCTCGTTCACCTGCTGACCGAAAGCCTTTTTTTCCTCGTGCGAAAGCGCTTTCATTCCCTTGAGTAAATCGGTTACACTGCCCTTTTTACCGAGATATGCGACACGCACCTCTTCAAGACCGGAAAGATTTTCCGTTTTACTCAGCTCGTCTTCAAACTTTTGCTTCAGCTTTATGATTTTTTCGTCCATACTGTATCTCCTGCAAAAATAATAAGGATTTGTTATGGCGGTGCCGAAAGCATATGCACAGCCGTTTGGCAAGCCTGCAAAATTACCGCCTGCTTGACAAAACAAAAACCGCCTCGAAATATGAGGCGGAAAATATCCGTGGTACCACTCAAATTGCAGATTAAAAATCTGCCGCTCTTAGCCTTAACGCAGCAATACGCCCTGCCTTAGTTGCTCGGCGGGAACTCACGGGCTGAAATTCGACAAAGCAAGCCGTATGCGTTTGCAGCTGATACGCACTCTCTGGAAACAGCCGACCGTTCTACTTACACCCGATCACAGTCTTTTAATATCATTATAATTAA